>JADFWK010000033.1 GCA_015223015.1 Pseudomonadota bacterium | reverse complement strand
TCCTTAAACGCAAACCAGCGGTGGATACCATCTATGATTATGGTCGCTCCATGCCTACCGGCAGGCAGGTCGGTTGTTTGACCGCCTTCCGGATAGTTAAAGACTCTCTGAATCTTGATTGGCGGAAATTCCGCGCCGATCGCAAGGGCCTCAACATACGCGCTGATGGTCTTCTCGCTCTTCCCTGCTCTGGGGTAGATGGATGTGTCCCAGATTAAATCGGAAATACTGACTTCCATCGGCTCTCCAGTTAGAGGTTAGGGTCAGGTCCCTTCATCTTTTCTTCAAAAAGTAAGACATCTACAATTTTCTCCCTAAACTTGGTTCTCAAGATACTTAGATATTCAGATAATGCACTTATCTGATTTTTAGTTAGCGCCTTTTTCATCTGCTTCTCATTACTGTTATAATAATGAGCGACATCACTATTTAACTGCATTATAGCTCATAGCTGAAAGCTTATAAGGGAAAGGCAAGAGACAAACTAGCTCATAGTTATTGGAGCATAGTACAAAGGATAGAGCGCATAGCGCGAAGCTGAGGGAGAGGCATGTTTTGACTTATTAGGCATAAGCTAATCTACCTTTTGGCTGAGGTACTTCCCTGCCTGCGCTCTGAGCAGTTTCGATCCATTCTGAGATTACAATCTCCGCGTTTCTTATTGCATCTTGATACGTTTCACCATCAGCCATGCAACCAGGGAGCTCAGGAACCTCTACCAAATAACGTTTATCTTCTTCACCCCAATAAATTATTAGTTCATATTTGTACATTTTATGCTTCCCCATGGAGTTTATACTTAAGGATAATCCCTCGGACCTGTTTTACTTGGTACGATTTTGACTTTCCACCCTTGAGGGGTTGTAGATTGATAATTTCCTCGATTCCCTCTTTATAAAAAATATGGTGATCACCCTTTATTCTTTCAGAAAACCCAAAATCCTTTAGGAGCCTCCTCATATGTTGAAATCTTATATTTTTGTCAGCTAGCCCACTTAGGATCCTGTCTAATACATTTTTGTCCATGGCTTATAACATGTGGCAGAATGGATACAGCTTACAGCTCACAGCTCTCTGGGAAAACCGCAGATTACCAAGGGCTCTACGTTTGGCTCTTAGTCGCACAACTAACATTGCCAATGCTAAGTGGTGACAGTCACTTTTTGAAAGCTAATTCATTGTAATCAATAACTTTACTAGAAAAGCGCGTAATGGCGGACGTTGGTATGTTCGTTACTTTAAGTCCAAAATATCTCTCACATTCTTATATCTGTCAAGCACTTAAACGTGCCGCGTATGGGGTATCAGACAAATTGTTCCTTTGCGGAGCAGTCGTCTCAAAGCATAGGTCATCATCGTAGGCATGTATTCCATATCAAGCAGATCTGCCACATGCTTGCCGAGATCGGCATTGCGGAACCTATTGAAACGGCTCAGGAGCTAAACTTGCGACCGACTATTCCACCGTGATTACATCTTTGTTGGCATCAAAGGTTTTTGGCCCAATACCCTTGATCTTCACGAAGGATTGTTTTCCTTTGCTTTCTTAAGGTATTTTAAATCCTCGAGGTCTTTGGGTCTCTTAATCGCGTCTTTATTTGTTATCAGTTGGTCTAAGCCTATGAAATATACTGGAATTGATTCACCTGAAATCTCGACGCTCGTTGTCGTCTTGCCCGTCCACGCTTCCTCGAAGGTGACGCCGTCAATGCGGTTTACCAGATCAATTCTGTTTGGTGGCACACCGAACTGCAAGATAGTCCCGGATTGCATCACTCCCTCAAATGAATCTAACCCCGGGATATCTCCTTCCCAGAATTCCTCTAATGCATCGTATAGACATTGTGCGTTTTCCTTCGAGGTTCCGAAGAAAAAATCTACGTCACCTGTTAGCCGGGCATAACCGTAGTAAATAACCGCTTCTCCACCCACAATGACATATTTCACCTTGTGTTTGGCTAAGAGTTCTAAAAATTGATGAATGTCCTTTGAAAAGTGAGAAGCTTTCATTTCCTTTGTTGAGCCTTCCTAACGTCCGGGGCATGCTTGCCGTAGACTCTGTCTCGAAGCTGCTCCGAAGCTTCCTGTCTCTGTTCCGGTGTCATGCGTATGTGCTGCAAGATGTCCCATTCTTCTGCCTGCTTAAAATTTTTGGATCTTTGAAAAACTCGTTCCATAACTCTCCATTCCTTCTGGCTGACTATTTGGTCCATCTTTTTGCTTGTCGCACAAGAAAAGGGGGGCAGGCTACCTTTTATCATTTCCCTTGTTTTGTGGTCTTCCCCGTGGCCTAAGGGTGGATTCTAATCCAAGTGCTTCACTCACTCGCAAATAAACATCCTCTTGAGGAATAAAACTTTCAAACCGTCCTTGTCATACATGGATTGTCATGTACCACTACAGCCATCTGCTTAAATCTTCAGCCCTATGGGGCATCAAGACCATACGGAAATGGTTCGGTTCTCAACTCGAAGCACGACAGGGTTTGAATATTATGTCTTTCTTACTCACGGGAAGAGGCAAAGGAACTAAATTTGTGACCGACTAATCCACTGTAATTACATCTTTGTTGGCATCAAACGTTTTTGGCCCAACACCCTTGACCATCATAATGTCTTCTATCTTCTCAAAGGGACCGTGTGTCTCGCGATAGTCGATGATCCTTTGAGCATATTTTGGACCAATTCTCTCAAGCGTCATCAGTTCTTCCAGAGTCGCAGTGTTCAGGTTAACCTTTTCTCCAGCCATCAAATAGACAGGCACTACCAACATGCTGATGAGCAAAATACAGGCAGCAATCTTAAAAGGTTTCGTTTTCATCTTGGCCTCCTTTCCAGATCCCATTTTGTTTGTTTTGCTCCTGCACCCCTCCCCTATTCTCATACGGTACTATCAAGTTCCTCGGGCATTATCAAGAAGATCTCATCTTTTGTCTGGCCATCCTCATAACCTATTAACGCCGGGGCTGCTTTTCTCTTAACCGAATAGTGCTGTGTCGATCCATTCGCTTTTTGGCTTGGAACAATGTGGGTTCACTTTTGAAAAATATCGACCCCTCCCTGGCCCGCCTTTTTCTCTTGACACATTACTATGTGTAAATTATAGTGGTCATAAAAATTTCAAAAAGGAGATATTATGGAAGATTTTCAGCAAATTCTACCAGTTACCAAGGTAAAGAGGAATCTTCTCGATATTCTTAGGCGCATGGAAGAAGAAGAAGCCACCATCGCTATCACTAGGAATGGTGAGCCAGTGAGTGTTATGATGCCCTATTCCCGCTACGAAGCACTTCTGGAAACCATCGATATACTGAGTGATAAGCAAATCCTAGAGTCTTTGGAAAAATCAAAAAAGGACTTTGAGTCAGGTAAAGTTTTCCATCATGAAGAGGTCTGGAAAGACTGATGCCCTATCGTCTCTTCTATTCCCAGGCTTCCCGAAAGCAGATAAGGTCTCTTCACCCTCAAATCAAGCCAATTGTTAAATCTCAAATTCAGAAACTAAAAGAAAACCCTTACATAGGTAAGTCTTTAGAAAGAGAACTTTCTGCTTATTATTCACTTAGGATGAAAAGGTTTCGGATCATTTATAAAATAGACCACCAGAACCATATCGTCCAGATCCATTACGTTGGCCATCGAAAAGATATTTATGAGGTCTTAAAGGAATTTCTAACTAAGGAGGAATTACTCCATCCCCTTCCTTTTTGTTAATCAGATAGCCAAGCAACTCTTTTGTTGATCTCTGGAATTATTATTCGTTGTTATCTACAAGTGTCTTGAGGATCCTCTCACCGGCATGCCCATTACCAAAAATCTGTCTTTCGGACTGAGGAGGTGGTTTCATGGTTTGGGTTTTCTGAACAATTAGCGGACGGTCACTTCCTATTACAATGTTACATCCAACCTCGGCGGCCTCGATCCTTTAAGAAGGATTTCTTACTCTAATGTGTGTCCAGTTCCTTCTTAACAATATCCCCTGCGATCTCCACGAATTCACGTGCTTCATCGTACCAATCACTTACTTCGTCGGGATCAAAACGAACCAAATCTGCGTAATCACCCTTTTGTCTATTGTCAAACAACCTATCGTAGATTTGCCCTAACTCTGTGCCTACTAAACCAGGTTTCACAAAGTTCTGATGAAAAAGGCTCCGGACGCCACCATGTTTTGCCGAGGAGAGCCCTCTTGTGAGTAGTAGTGCAGACACCGCATAGAAACAGGCATAATAAAGACGATTGACGAAGGCATTGCCATGCCCACGTTCCAAAAGGATATTAGCCTCTTCAAGTGATTCCCGTGCACGCTCAAGACGATACATTACCAAGCTACGCGTCTCTTCTTTCATAAGATGACACCGTCTCTTACTACATTTTGATGAAACGGCATTGCGCCATATAGGGCTGAATTCCAATCTTTTCTACTTACCAAGCTCACCGTCAGAACAGCCCCAGTTTCCAGCTCTATCGGGAATAACTGCCGACGAAAACTATCCTCTCTTTTAAGAGTAGCCTCTCCGTCAGTCAAAATGAGGAGATCATAATCGGATTCTGGATTCGGATCACCTCGCGCTCGAGAACCATAAAGAATGATTTCAACGGAAGGGTCAAGGCTTCTAATTGAATCTCGACACCTAGCTAATAGACCCCTCTCCCTTTCTGTTCCGGTCTTGAGTTCTTTCAGTTGTTTCATTTTACGCGCTCACTATCTTTAAAACGTTTGTTGTCCACTCGGTTAGGAAACCAGGGTATTTTTCCACCACTGTTTAATTCTTTGTATTGGTAGGTACGGATAGGTCACATGGATTTTCTAGTGCGCCTAGCTGGAACCTTGTTCTCAAGTGCCTGGACTATCAGCTCACTTGCGTTGCCGTCTCCGAATATCGTTCTTTTCGACTGAAAAGGTGGCTGCATGGTTTCCGTTTTGTTAATTATTGCTGAATGGTCGCTGCCGACCACCACATTCCACCCTGCCTCAACTGTTTCAACCCATTCAGTTTCTGGGCGCAAGGTTATGCAAGGCACACCGAAGAAATATGCCTCCTTTTGCATTCCACCGGAGTCAGTGAGGATCAGGCGGGCATTTTGCTCAAGCATGAGCATATCCAAGTATCCTACAGGATCAATCAATTGTAGATTTCTGGTTTTAGATTGCGGATTGTAAAGACCAAACTCATCTATTTTTTGCCGTGTTCGAGGATGGACGGAAAAGACAATGGGCTCTTTAATTTCAAGAAATGCAGCCAGAATGCTCCTCAGGTTCTCAGGTACATCCGTATTGTATGGTCGGTGTAGTGTCGCAAGCAGGTAGCCCTTTGACTGCAACCCGAGGTTTTGCAAAATAGTCGAATGCTTCCGGGCAATTTCGGCAAATTGCAACACAGCATCATACATTGTGTCTCCCACGAGGTTCACACCATTCGTGATGCCTTCTTTGGTTAGATTCTCTACTGCTGTGTGAGTGGGACAAAAGAGGAGGTCGGAGCAGTGATCGGTGAGCACCCTATTATACTCTTCTGGCATTTCCCGGTTGAAAGAGCGCAGCCCTGCCTCAACGTGGGCCAGAGGAATGTGCAATTTTACCGCTGCAAGCGCCCCTGCCAGGGTTGAATTTGTATCCCCGTACACCAGCACCCAATCAGGCCTTTCTTTCACCAGTGCTTCCTCAATCCGCATCAACATCTGACCGGTCTGCCAGCCATGAGGGCCAGAGCCTACTCCCAGGTTCGTATCCGGCTCAGAGATAGCGAGTTCTTCAAAAAAGACCTGTGACATTCCGTAATCATAGTGTTGGCCGGTATGTAACAAGATCTCGCGATGACCCGCCTTTCTTAGGGCTTTGCTAACAGAAGCTGCCTTGATAAATTGGGGGCGAGCCCCCACCACGCTAACGATTTTCACAATGATATCTCTCTTTCCTCACTTTTTGTACTATCTTCACTTTTCACACAAAAGATGTGGCAAGCCATCACAGGGTTTTGCAGTAATCCCTACCAGCACCAAAACACGTGCTTGCTCAGGAGAAAAGGGTTATGTTCACAGGCTCTATAGCTGGAAGCTTAAAGGTTGGAGGAATTGACCATCTTTTGCGCCTTTGCCCACTCTTCTTCCAATCCATAGCCTTTGATTTTGTTTTCGAGTTCTACGAAGTTTATTCGGTCAGAAGAGATCTCTATCATACTGGCGATATCTCTCAAATGCTTTTTCGATTTTCCTTCCCGGTTCATGCGGCTCGTAAAAATTTGAAATAGATTAGTTTCGCGCATGGAGAAAAATCTCTCGCACCTTTGTCTGAATCTTCTCCTCGGTCCAATCCGGATTCTGCATACGCAAACCCGCTGCCTTCATGTCCCTTGCCGAATAGTAAAGCCTGAGCGCAATATCGAGTTTTTTCTCAGGTGTCAATGATCGAAAAATGCGTCTTTGCTCTGGGTGCATGTGTCTAGAAGGTGGCAGCCACTTTTTATAGGCTCGGTAAAATAAAGCGAAGATAGCATGAGGCGGAGAATAAAGAGCATGGGGCAGAGGGCAGAGCGCAGAGCGCTATTTACCTATGTAATGGGGTCCCTCCCCCTTTAATTGAACCCATTCGCTAATGCTGTCAGCAGAGATCTGATAAGTTAGGAGCGTATCAAGCGAAACTCTTTATGAAGCATCTTGATCGATTACAAGCTTAACGTCATTTTCACTTATACCACAAAGCTTCATCCTCCTTTTGGCATGTTTACTGAATTGTATCATGTCTTGGCTATCTGCTGAAAAAGGGACAATCACTTCAAAGGGGCATAATACAGGAAAAGGTTATTCGACCGCTATCCGATCCTTGTTCGCCTCCCAGGCCCTGGGGCCAATTCCAGAAACAAGCATGATGTCTTCGGGCTTCTCAAAGGGGCCATTCTTTTCGCGGTATTCGACAATCCTCTGGGCATATTTAGGGCCGATCCATTTAAGCTGGACTAATTCCTCAACACATGCTGTATTGATATTGATCTTTTGAATCTCCTCGGCAGATACGAGGGGCACTACCAGTGCTGTGACAAGAATCACGGCCAAGGTTACTAAAAGAACTTTTCTGCAAGTTTTCATTTTAAGCCTCCTCCCTTAAGCCCATTCTACCTTAATATCCATATCCATCAAGCCTTACACGCAGTTTGAACTACACGGTAGTGCCTCGCCCAACCCCCATATATCTGAATCCTAGGTCAGTTACCCTTTCAGGCTCATAAATATTTCGTAAATCCAGGACCACTGGCTTTGAAAGGGCTTCTTTCAGTTTTCTGAGATCAAGGTTTCTGAACTCGTTCCATTCGGTGAGAAAAACAAGGGCCTCTGCGCCTCTCGCTGCCTCATAGGCATTTCCCCAATAGGAGATTTTCTCATCATTTACTACCTTTTGAAACTCATCCATTCCTGCGGGATCATAGGCCCTTATCTGTGCCCCCTTACGCAACAATGCTTGAACGATATCAAGGGCAGGAGACTCTCTCACATCACTGGTATTGGGTTTGAAGGTGAGTCCTAATACTCCAACTACTTTTCCATCTAGAGGGCCAATAGCATTTTCTATTTTAGTGATCATCCTTGCCCGCTGACTCCGGTTTACTGCAATCACCGCCTCAACGATACTTGCAGGCGAACCCAGCGTTTTTCCCAGATCGGCAAAAGCAAGGGTGTCCTTAGGAAAACAAGAGCCCCCGTATCCTGGCCCCGAATGAAGAAATTTTGGGCCAATTCTCTTATCTAGACCCATGGCCCTCGCCACATCATGCACATCTGCGCCCACTTTTTCACAAATATTGGCCACCTCATTAATAAAAGATATCTTGGTTGCCAAAAAGGCATTTGAAGCATATTTGATCAATTCAGCGGTCTCCAAATTGGTAGAAACAAATGGGGCTTCAATCAGGTACAGGACCCGATAGATATCCTTTACAACAGCCAATGCCTGTGCACTGTCAGAGCCAAGAACCACTCTATTGGGTCTCATAAAGTCTTCGATGGCAGATCCTTCACGCAAAAATTCGGGATTGGATACTACATCCACGGTAATATCTTTTTTCAGATTCGCCTGGATCATCTCTTTAAACCAGCGGTTGGTGCCAACCGGCACGGTACTCTTCATAACGATCACCTTATAGTCATCAATAGCTTGTGCCAGCCTTTTGGCCACGTCCTCTACTTGAGAGAGATCTGTTTTACCCTGGCCATCATCAGGTGTGCCAACAGCGATAAAGATCACGAGGGAGTTCTCAACTGCCATTTTTAGATCGGTTGTAAATGATAGTCTCCCATTCTTCACGTTCCTTTCCACGAACTCCTCTAGCCCAGGCTCGTAAAAGGGTACTTCTCCTCTATTGAGGCCTTGGATCCTATCGGCATCTTTATCAACACAGATAACCTGCATACCGAAATCGGCCAATCCGGCGCCTGAAACCAATCCTACATAACCCGTACCAATCATAGTGATATGCATTGCAGATTTCCTCCTGGCACTTGTTTCATTTCACTGTGAGAAACCACGTCTTCTGGGCGCAGACTCTTTTCTACCCGAGCATAACAATCTTTTCTCTGGGAATCTTTTTTCCCAATAGCTTATCGAGTTGAGCCTCCTTCGAATCAATAGTCGTCACAATAATCCTGTCAAATCCTGCTTTTTTTAATTCTGTTATCGGTTTGACCGTGAAACCCAAAAAGTCTTTCCCCTGTTTTTCCTCGTCTGCCACCCCTATCAGCTGTATGTCGGTACCCCTTAGAGATATAAAAGCAATCTCAGCCAAGTCATTCGCACCATAGAAAACTACCTTTTTAACGCCCTTCTTCTGAAAATCATTGAGTAAGCGCTCAATATCCCTGATTGCTCTTTTGTAAAAATGAAAAGAATACTGGATAAATTCATAGGTAAGCCGACTCTTTTCCGTGAATCCCTTTGGTGTAAGTATGTACTTTACCCGATTTCTGGGGATGGTTGTGATCTTCACGTATCCCTTTGTTGCGAGCCGTTTGATAAAAGAATTTACCAGACCGAGTGAGATATTCAGCTTTTGGGCCAGGTCTCTCTGGCTCGGGCTATGATTATTGTCTATCTCTTCAAGGAGTTGAAGGGATCTAAGATCTTGCGGATCCATCTTTTAGCACAGAAGCTTATAGTGAGACCGTTACGTAAATTAGTACGCTGAAGGTAAAACCGGGATTTGAGATTAATGCGGTGAATCTGTAAAGCAGTGCGCAGAGCGCATGGCGCAAAGAGCAAAGAGCAAGGCGTGCGTTCGCTATTTAAGTGATTTCTTGAAGCTTGTTATTTTTCGACTCAGTTTGTCCAGCTCTTCAAGTATTTGACTTTCAATTTCTGAATCAATTAAATTTCTTCGTCTTAGCAGTAGAATTATATTTGCATTCTCAAAAGTCGAGCGCCTAGCAATATTCAGAAAATTAGCGAAATCCTTTGTAGAGTCCGAACCAGAACCTTCAGCTATATTGTTTGGCATCGACATTCCTGCGCCCCGCAATTGCTCGGCAAAACGGTAAAGCTTTCTTTTCTCCAGCATCTCAGCGATATCGAATAATTTGTCAGCTATTTCTATAGCTAACTGCCATATCTGCAAGTCTTGAAATCGAAACTTTACCATCCTTTTCCTGTCTCCTTTACACTATGCGCTATGCTCACTGCTCTTTGCGCGGACAGCTCCGCCCCGTAGTTTACATCAGAATAAAGGCTATAACATACTGATAATATTGCGTTTTTCTATCTCTCTGCTGGGATAAAAGAGTGTTCAGAATATGAACATTTTTAAAGACCCCTGTCAAGTAAAAAAATTGGCTAGGTTCAAAAAAGCGGGCACATCTGTTCTACCATGTTGTGGAGCCCCATTTGAGCAAGCTCTCGGGCTGTAAGCCATTTGCTTCCACTCCTTCCGAATGTTGAAACATCAAGAAGGTTCTTAGGTAGAGATAACTGGGGCTTCATGGAGGTCAAAGGCGACACAGGCTGGTGCGGTAGCGGTACACATACCCGCATAAAACTGCATCCAGGAAAACACGCACTCTATTCATACTGATAGTCATAGATTTGACGGCTGGAAAGAAAAACAAGAAGGAAAAGAGAAATACTGATGACGAGATGTTTTTGGGTGTGAAAAGGACTTGCTATAAGAGCCCCTTGGTGGATGGGACACCCTCAAGCCTTTCTTCCCTTTGAGAGGCATCGTCAAGTGCCCGTGCAAAGGCCTTAAAAATTGCCTCGGCACTGTGATGCGCATCATCACCAGAAACAAGCTCAATATGCATGGTAAGGCCCGCATGATTTACCAGGGCTCTAAAAAACTCGCTGAGAATCCCTACGTCAAATTTTCCGGTCAAACTTGTTTCTAAGGGTACCTTATAGGAAAGATAGGGCCTGTTTGAGATATCAATCACCACCTGGGCGAGGGCCTCATCCATGGGAATGCTTGCCTTACCGTATCTCTTTATGGCCTTTTTTTCGCCCAAAGCCTTGCTGATGGCCTGACCCAGGCAGATACCAAGATCTTCAACTGTATGATGATAATCGATTTCGGTATCTCCCTTTGCCTTGACAGTAAGATCCATAAACCCATGGGCTGCCATCAACTCAAACATATGATCGAGGAAAGGGATACTTGTATCAATAGAGGAGAGCCCCTTTCCATCCAGATTAAGCGTTATCTGGATATCTGTCTCCTTGGTCCTTCGCTCAACCTCAGCACTTCTTGGCACTCAATACCTCCTCAGTTTTAACGTTTTGGTGGAGATGAGGGGAATCGAACCCCTGACCTGTACGTTGCGAACGTACCGCTCTCCCATCTGAGCTACATCCCCACTTTCCAGGCTGTTGCCGACACGTAACAGGCTAAATCTGCCATGTTTTGATTTTGTATTCAAGATAAATATTGATGCGCCTGTAGAAAGTCCTTTTTACAGGCAATTGCGAATTTAGGAATTTAGGAATTCTAAATTATCTTAAGTAGTTATACGTAGTCGCATTACTCCAAATCCTGATGTTTTCGACTTTTTGCGAATGAATCAAATATTGCGAGTTCCCTTTTCTATGTTTGCTCCCTCTTTTTCGAGAGGTTGAATAAGTTTGTCAGGTATGACAGCTCTTGGCTCCCTAACGCCTTTGCTGAAATAAGGAATATAGCTAGGCCTGCACAAACTACCACAAGGATGCCAAAGGCAAGAGAGAAAACGCCCTGGCCCAGCACACCAGCTAATATCCTAAAGGCCAGCAGATAAACACAGGCACCCATAATGAAGGACGCAAGAAGAGATCGTACCATTGAGGCCACCACTACCCTCCCCCCAATACCTCCCAGACGCTTTCGCAGCAAAACGATAAGCATAACGAGTTGCAAGGTGGAGGCAAGGGAAAGGGCCAGGGCCAAGCCTCCATGCTCGAGAGCGGTATGCATTAATATAACAGAAAGGATGATATTCACCAGCATAGCAACCACTGCCACCTTCACTGGGGTCTTGGTATCCTGCAGGGAGTAAAAAGCCGACACAAAGATCCTTAGGGCAGCAAAAGCCCACAGACCTATAGAATAATACAGAAGGGCCCGCGCAGTCATGATCGTTGTGGTTGGATCAAAGGCACCCCTCTGAAATAAAAGCCTGATAATCGGCTCCCGTAAAATAATCAATCCTATCATTGCTGGAATGGTGATAAACATAGTAAGCCGCAAAGCATGAGAAAGGGTTTCCTTAAGCCGCTCCAAATCTCCCGCTGCCGCCTCTCTTGAAAGAGATGGCAAAACAGCTGTGCTAATTGCTATGGCAAAAACACCGAGGGGAAACTGGACGAGTCTATCTGCATAGTAGAGATAAGAAACGCTCCCTTCCCTGAGAAGGGAGGCTAAGAGTGTGCCTACTAATTGGTTTATTTGATAGATGGCGGAACCGAAGATGATGGGTACCATAAGCGCACCAATCTTCTTCAAAGCCGGATGCGCCGGATTCCATGTGAAGCCAAAGGAGAAACCCTTACCGACCAGGAAGGGGATCTGCAATGCCACTTGAAGAAACCCTCCTACTATCACGCCAATAGCCAGTCCGACTGTTGGCGTTTTCATGGAGGGGGCCAAAAAAAGGAGGGCACCAATCATACTGAGATTGAGAAAAACCGGAGCCATGGCAGGTGCTGCAAAATGCTTAAGAGAGTTGAGGATACTCATAAAAAGGGCCAACACGCTAACCAGGAATATATAAGGAAACATGATCCTGGTTAAGAGAACCGTGAGGGCATATTTTTCACCTATACCTCCAAACCCCGGGGCGATAATTCTTACAATCAATGGGGAAAGAACAATACCGACAAGAGTAATAGCAGTAAGAATAATGATCAGAAATGTTAAGACAACGCGCGCTAATACAAAGGCTTCCTGCTTTGATCTTTTCTGCAAGTATTCGGTAAAAACGGGGATAAAGGCGACTGAAAACGATCCCTCTGCAAAGAGCCTCCTCAAAAGATTTGGAATGCGGAATGCAACAAAAAATGCATCTGCAGACATACCAGAGCCAAAGAAATTGGCGATAAGGATGTCTCTGGCCAGTCCCAGAATTCTGCTGAGGAAGGTGAAGATACCGACTATCCCTGCTGCCTTTGTGACAAGCTCATTTTCATTCATAAAAACCTTGACAGGATTTAGTGATTAGGTTAGTGTTCGCTCAACAAAAAGCATGTCTATCCAGGGTACGAGGAGGTAACAACTTGGCAACTCATAAATCTGCTATTAAACGAGCAAGACAAAACCGGGTACAAAGAACTCGAAACATGGGTTACAAAACACGCGCCAAAAATGCCATCAACGAGGTACGGCTGGCTATAGAAAACAAAGGAATCGAAGATGCACGCCTATCCCTTTCAAAGGCTATTTCTATTCTTCAGAAGGTTCAGACGAAAGGTATCATGCACAAAAACACCGCAAGCAGAAAGATCTCTCGACTAACTCTCCAGGTAAACAAGCTTGCTGTTACTGATTCTGAGGAAGACAAAGGCGAAAAATTAGACTCTCCACCACAAGATCCCCCTTTGAGCCAACCCTAACTAATCCATCTGCATCATAGAGTTGTTCCAAGGCATCTTCGAGCTCTCTTTCCTGCCACATCCTTTCCTGGGCGATACATTTTTCGATCACAAAGTGAGGGAGTGGTCTCAATCTCTCGACTACCCCGTGCTTCTCTTTTCCGTTCTTGAGTCCTGCCTTAGTCCTCAAGAGAAGTCTCATCTGCCGTGCTAACATGCCCAAAATCCCCAAGGCAGCGCTCGAATCTCGACCCTGTGTGTCAAAAAGTCTGTTCAGGGCTTCCAGAGCACGAAGGGCATCCTTTTTAGAAACATAGTCTACCAGATTGAAGACAGTGAAAAGCCTGCTAAAGGTAGCTAACTCCTTAACATGTTCTATGTCTATTGTGGAGTTGGGGTGCCTCAGGGAAAGTTTCGATATCTCACTATGAAGCTCACGGAGACTATTTCCGACTATCTGGTAAAGAAAGGCGGATGCATCTCTGTGTATGACCAAACCGAGTTCCTTTGCCCTTTTTTGGATCCAGGGGTAAATCTGTCGTTCAGATAGCCTCCTAAAGTGCACGGCACGGCCAAGTTCCTTACACCGTTTATACAGGACATCAGACAACTCTGCCTTGCCTGATACCCAGATAATGCAGGTGGAATCAACGGGTTTTTCCAAATAGGGAAGAAAGCGCTCAAGGTCTCCTTTGACAAATCTTTCAGTTCTCCTCACGATAATCAATCGGTGAGAAGACATAAACGGGAGCAACCTGGCCCTGTTGAGTATCTCTTCTGGAGAAATCTCCCCTCCATAGAGAATCTCTAAATTGAATTCCTTTATAGATTCAGAGATAAGGTCTTTCTTGATGGTATCGAGGGTGATCTCAAGCCAGAAGTCTTCAGGGCCATAAAAGAGATAAAAGGGTGCCAGAGCACCCTTCCTCAAATCAAGCAAGACATTCTCAGGTGCCAAATTTCCCATCAAAACCTTTCCATGGTTCGGGAAAAGATTCGCGTTGCAAGCTCCTGAGCAATGGATCTCAGTGCCATGCGCTGGTTGTATTGTGTTATAAGTGGGTCTGAAGAACTTACTTGAAAAATGGCTGTTTCGGTAAGATTAGAGTCTTGCCAAATTATCTCTCGTGTTGCCATATCCGTTACGGTAACCTCAAGCCTTACTCTTAAGGTCCGTGATGCAGTGACCTCGTCCGTTGAAAGGAATCCATGTACTGTTTGCTGAGTTACGGTATAGGCCAATGGTTCCGTGGTGATCGAATAAAGACGGCCCCGCAAGACAGCCTGCGCTGCAGATTCATCCTCTATCCGCACCCTGGACTGACTTATGAACTCTTGCCTCACTATCCTGGTAAATTCATCTTGCGTTCCTGCATAAGAAGAGGTGCTGGAAAAGGGAGGAATGGCTATGGATTCAAAGTCCACATTGAGAGCGGAGCCGGCAGGCCTGAAATAGTAACCACAGCCAGAGGCAAGCGAGCAGAATATAACCATCACTATGAGGCTCATAAGCCCGTGAATAAGGCCGCCACGGCTTGCTTCATTCACTTTCAATCCAATCATATCTGAATACCACAAAATAATCTTGTGATCATACCACTACGTTTACCAGTTTTTTCTGAACAACAATGACCCGCTTTATTGTTTTATCATTGATGAAGTGCTGAACTCTCTCATCGCTTAAAGCCTGATCTTGGATCTCCTGATCATCATATGATACCGGTACCTCTATCCTGCTGCGCACCTTACCGTTTACCTGTACCACCACCAGGCAAGTTTCTTTCTCGAGGGCCTTTTCCGTATAGGTTGGCCATGAAATCGTTACCAGGCTCTCACGATGACCCAGAGCACCCCAGAGTTCTTCGGTAATATGTGGCACTATTGGGTGCAAGAGTACTACCATGGCATCTACTGCCTCCCTGATCACCGACCAGCCAACCGGTGAAATCTTTTCACCCGTATTGAGAAACTGATTTATCTTATTAAACAGTTCCATAATCGCGCTGATAGCGGTATTAAAATGGAACCGCTCCTCAATGTCCTCGGTAACCTTTTTGATAGTCTGGTGTGTCTTCCGGTGCATATC
>JADFWK010000005.1 GCA_015223015.1 Pseudomonadota bacterium | reverse complement strand
ATTCCCTTCGACAGGCTCAGGGCTGCGGCTTCCCCCACTGATAAGTCGTGAAAAGGACAGCGGCCTCCCACCAGTCACAACAAAAAAGACCTCATGCCCCTCCCGATATTGCAAAGTATTTGATGCTTTCAGCAGTGTATTGGACCTGTTTGGATTCCATCGATAAAATAGATTCTGGAGAAACCCTGAAAAGATGAAAACAGCGACCTCACCTGCTCGCATGAGTTCGAAAGGCTCAGCCGACAAACAGGGAACGTTGATGCCTCACACCAAGATAGTCTGTACCATTGGTCCTGCTAGCGAATCACCTGAGGTCATCCGGGCGATGATTAAAGGCGGCATGAATGTTGCGCGGCTGAACTTCTCGCATGGAAACCATCGTGAGCATAAAAAGAAAATCCAAGTTATTCGAAGCGTTTCTGATGAACTGAGCCATCCTGTTGCCATATTACAGGACCTTGCAGGGCCAAAGATACGGGTGGGGATCCTTCCAGAACCAGGGGTAAGGCTTGAGGCTGGACAGACCTTTACCCTTACCAGCAAGGATGTAGAAGGAACTCATGACCGGGTATCGGTCTCCTATTTGAGCCTGCCTGAGGAAGTGGAGCCGGGGGATCGGATCCTGCTTTCAGATGGTTCCATAGAACTTGTAGTTCAGGGTAAAAGCCAGTTTGAGGTCTACTGCGAGGTTGTCACGGGGGCTCTGCTCACATCCCATAAGGGTCTCAACCTTCCCACGGGAACCATAAGGGCACCTTCATTTACAGAGAAGGACAGGGAGGATCTCCTCTTTGGTTTGGAAAATGGTGTAGATTTTGTTGCCCTGTCCTTTGTCAGGACCGCAGAGGATATCCTGAGAGTGAAAGAGGTTATCCGCCAGAGAAAGGGGGATGTTCCCGTCATTGCAAAGATTGAGCGGCACGAGGCCCTCGACTACATTGACAGTATTATTGAGGAAACTGACGGGATCATGGTAGCCCGGGGGGATCTTGGGGTAGAGATTCCTCTGGAAGATGTTCCTGTTATCCAAAAGATGCTGATCCACAAGGCCAATGCTGCAGGAAAACCGGTTATAACCGCTACACAGATGCTCCGTTCAATGGAGAATTCCCCTCGTCCCACCAGAGCTGAGGCCGCGGATGTAGCCAATGCTGTTTTGGATGGTACGGATGCGGTCATGCTCTCTGAAGAAACGGCCACCGGGGACTATCCTGTCCAGGCTGTTCAGTTTATGGCTCGTATTATCAAAAGTGCCGAAAAGAACTTCTTCCACGAGAGATATCTACAGCTCCTGCCAAAAAAGGAGGTTCCAGATTCTGTGGCCCATGCTGCCTGCGTCCTGGCCAATCACCTTGATGCCTCTGCCATTGTCGCTCCCACACTCTCGGGCAAAACGGCCATGCATATCTCCAGGTTTAGACCTCAACAGCCTATTATCGCACTTTCACCGAGCGGAGATGTGGTTCGGAGATTAACCCTGTTCTGGGGATGCCTGCCTTATCTCGTGCCCGAACCCACTGATACAGATGATATGATCGAAAGTTCCGCCCAGCTGGTATTGAAAACGGGATATGTTTCAAAAAAAGATTTGGTAATAATGACAGCAGGTCACCCTGTCGGGGTTGCTGGTACTACCAACATGGTTCGGGTGAAAAGACTCTAAGGGGCAGCGAGAAATTTCCTGGGGCCTCCTTGCAATAGGCGATAAGAACGCTGAACTTCGGAAGGCCCTGTGAGAGATATGCAAGTATCTGAGGGGTGGTAATTGACGAAAAAGTGAGTCTCAGGCAAAAGAATAAATGAGGAGGTCTGTTGTGAGTGGCGAAGCAATCAAAAAAAGGACTCAGGAGACGGCTAATAAACTCTTCGGCAAGGGTATCAGAATGGACCCCCCCTATCTGATGTGGAAGGAATTTGACAAGGATCTCGCCAACGATTTTTCTATGTTTATAACCGGTAACCTCTATTCCCGAACTGTTCTTACAATGCCCGAAAGACAGATGGTTGCATGTGCCATGTTAGCAGCGATCCGTGCCAGGGATGAATTACGGCTTCATGTGAACGCAGCCTTGAATGTAGGATGTGAAGCCAAGAAACTGGCAGAGGTCTTCTTTCAGGTGGCTACCTACGCAGGCATGCCAGCGGTAAATGAGGCA
This sequence comes from Pseudomonadota bacterium, assembly GCA_015223015.1. Lineage (GTDB taxonomy): Bacteria > Desulfobacterota > DSM-4660 > Desulfatiglandales > B25-G16 > JADFWK01. The sequence goes on along the minus strand of JADFWK010000005.1, from coordinate 18,231 downwards.
CTTGAGGTCTACCGGGATGTTCTCAAAGACAGAGGAGAATGGCCGATTACATAGAAAGATAAGATCAGCATCGATGGGGAGTCTCCTTTTGTATTGATGGAGATCCAATGAAAAGAGGGCTTTCAAGGCGATCAGATAGAAAGTATAAGGTCGCACCACAGCATGGATCGTTTTTTTGAATTATTCGACCAACTCCGACCCGGCATTTGTATGCTGGATTAAGCGTAATATTGGTAGCCAGAATGCGATTTGATCGACTGATAAATCCACCTTCCAAGAACCTGCCAGAAAAGCATCTTTAATTCTGACGTCAGAGGAGGGAAATCATGAAAGGTATACAGAGCCTGTTTAATCAATTTACTCCAGTTTTAGAAATCGTATCAAAAGGTAATGAGCTTTGGCAGTTCGGTGTTTCACTGTTTATACTCTTTGTCGGTTTTCTGACTTTGGAATTACTCTCGCGCTATGCTAACAGGCGCATGGAAGCCGCCCTAAAGCGCAAGGGGTTTGACCAGTGGGTTCCCTATTTGTGGGGTTTTCTTCCTTCACTGCGCCTGTTGTTCGCCGCCTTATTACTTAGAGTTGCAGAGGCGCCGCTTCATCTCCCTCAACAGCTGGTCTTACTTCTCCATGGCTTGGAGGGATTTTTGTTTGCCCTGGCTCTCATATTCCTGTTCTTTCAAATGGTGCGACTAATGGATCTTTTTTTTCTCTCCTTACCATCCAGCATAAGGAGTAATATCTCAGAAGCTCCCCTAGAGCACCTGAAAAGCATTCTGAGGATCATCGCGGTTATCCTGGTAGCGGTCATTTTTGTTTACACCCAGAGGGCCTTTTTGCCTGAATGGTTATGGACCTCCCTTTTGTGGCGCTATCTGGCTGTTTTAGTAGCATTAGTCATTCTTTTTATCGGGGGCAAGCTCCTCGTTAGCTTCCTGTCAACCATGAACGCTGCTCTAAGAGTCACAGAGGAAAAGACCCGGTTGCGTCTGGTTCTTCAAGCGACTTTATGGCCCATTCGAATACTGCTGTTTGCTATCGGCATTTATGCACTCAAGGGGCTTTTACTTCTGCCACCAATCGCAGAGCACATTGCCGGAGGTGCAGTTAGTGTCTTCAGTGCAGTGGCAGTTGTCCTCTTCGCATATCGTTTGGTGGATGTGCTCGAATATGAACTAACAAGATTCGCAAAGAGAGAGGACAATAAGCTTGATTTGAATTTCGTGAAACTGATCCGGGTGATCACTAGTGTTTTGGTTGTGGTGTTTGGTGGCATATATATTCTGCAAGCCATCACCGGTAAGCCACTGAATGCACTGCTGGCAGGTCTCGGAATTGGCGGCTTGGCTGTGGCCCTGGCGGCACAGGATACCTTAAAGAATTTTTTTGGTAGCATCATGATCATGATGGATAAGCCCTTTGTAGTGGGGGATCGGGTTGTCGTTGACGGTGTCGATGGCCCCGTGGAAGATATTGGGTTTCGATCGACGAGGATACGTACCTTCACCGGGCACTTGGTGGCGGTTCCCAATGAGAAGATGGCGAGAATTAACATCGAGAACATCGGCCGGCGCCCGTCCATTCGCCGTCTCACCAATATCACCATTACCTACGACACGCCGCGCGAAAAGGTAGAGCGGGCCTTAACGATCATCAGGGAGATACTCAACAACCATGAGGGCATGGACCCGGAATTCCCACCCCGAGTCTATTTTAGCGAATTCAACGATGCATCCCTGAACCTCATGATGATCTACTGGTATTTCCCGCCCAACTATTGGGATTTTCTAGACTTCAACGAACGGGTGAACCTGCAGATCATGCGGGCCTTTGAGGCTGAGGGTATCGAGTTCGCCTTTCCGACCACAACAACGTATCTGGCCCAGGATGATCGAAGGCCCCTTAATGTCACGATTTCGAGCGATTCTAGGCAGAGAGAATCAGACGAGAAAGGCTGATTTCTTGAGGTCTTCTGTATTGGGTAACCTACACAGGAACCGGCGGTGATTGATGCATCAACGGGAATATACTTCAGGGATGTATGCGATCACACCATACAGGTTGTTGACACCATAGAGACACTTCGAGATCTGGTCTCCGGGATGCTCGACACGTACCTTTCAAGCGTGAGCAATAGAATGAATGAGGTTATGAAGGTTTTAACGATTATTGCTGCCATATTCATACCATTAACCTTTGTGGCGGGTATTTATGGAATGAATTTCAAATACATGCCGGAACTGGAATGGCATTGGGGTTATTTTGCGGCTCTTTTTGCAATGGTTATCATTGTGGTTTCCATGGTATTCTATTTCAGAAGAAGGCGATGGCTATAGGTGGCATGCGTCTTGAGATAAGAGAATAACACTGTAAGGTTTACGTCTTTTAGCGGAGGGATCAAATATGAAGGAAAAGAACACTACTGACCTAAAAGGATTCGTGAAAAAACCTAAGACAATCGTTGCGTTCGTCATAATTGTCCTATTACTCATAATCTTTTTTCAGAACACTCAGGTGGTATCCTTTCGAATCTTTTTCTGGAAAATAAGCATGCCTCAGATCATCTTAACTCCCCTCACCATGGTGATAGGGCTGGTTCTTGGGTACATTATTGCCAAAATGACCGGTAATCGACATAAGGGAAAGATACACGACTAACTCCACCAAAAGATTGCGATGGTATCATCGTTGAGGATTAAGATCACGGAGAGCGCCCATGGACTTCCCCCCCCTTCACCCTCGATACTTCACTGTTCGAAGAGGCAACCGTTACCCCTTTCCTCCATAACGGACATCACCGCCTTTGGGCAACAGCCCACCAACACTTGACAGCGTGTCGGACTGGTTTCCTTGATTGGGGTTTCGGGGATTCCTTATCCTTTTAATCACCTCAAAGAATATGAGATCACTGGCATCAATATGCCCGGCGTGCCCAAGGGTGAAGGGCTCATGCCTTTCTTCTCCGACGCTTAAAGAGTTTCAGCAACTCAAAGGCTGCCAAGAATACCCCTGTTGCAAGGTAAACGAACAACCAATCGTCGATGCTCAATGAGGCAAATGCCAGAAAATCGCTTATGTAGGGGCCGTATATGGCCACAAACACCAGTCCTATAGATAGCAAGATAGATCCGAGCAGTATTTTGTTCGTCCAGAAGTTTCGATTGAAAATCGAGGTATGCTCATACCTTCGTGACATGATATTGGCAAACTGACAGTAAGCTATTGTAACAAAGCTAATCGTTGTTGCCTTCGCGTAAAGGATGGTATCGGCCTTATCGACCGTGAGCACGACACCATGTCTAAACATGAAAAAGGCAAAATTCGTAAAGGCCAATGCACCCATCAACAGCCCAAAAAAGGCAACCTCGGCAGAGGTGGTTTTGTTGAGTATGTGTTCTTTTTGACTGCGCGGCGGGGAGGTCATGAGCTCCTTGGATGGGGGATCAAAAGTCAAGAAGGTGAGTGGCATTACCTCCGCCAACAGGTCTATCGTCAAAATCTGGATTGCCAGTATCGGTATAGCCCAATCCCATAAGGCAACAGCAGCAAGCCCCATCATAACTATGGCCAGTTCCGCGCCATTGGTGGTCATGGAAGCTATCACCGTTTTCTTTAGATTATTATAGATAGTTCTGCCCTCTCTTACGGCGTGGAAAAGCGTGGGAAAACTATCGTCCAATAAGACCAGTTGTGAGGCCTCCTTAGCTACGTCGGTACCGGTCTTTCCCATTGCAACACCAATGTGCGCTCTCTTCAATGCGGGGGCATCGTTCACACCATCACCGGTAACTGCCACTACCTGCCCTTGTTCCTCTAAGATCTTAACGATCCGTAGTTTGTCCTTTGGGTCTACCCTTGAGAATATGAGAGAATCGTTTTGGCCCATGATATCCTTCAGTTTTTCATCACTCATATCGTGGAGCTCTCTTCCGGTGACGACCGGTGATGGTTTGCCAGACTCGGACAGACCGATTTCCTGACCAACTGCTTCGGCAGTAAGGGCATGGTCACCGGTCGCGATAAAGGTGCGAATGTGTGCCCTGTGTGCGTCTTTGATTGCCTCTTTAACACCCTCTTTCGGAGGATCGGTCATTCCTGCTGCACCGAGGAAGATGACGTCCTTCTCAATCCCCTCCAAAACATAGTCTCGGCCGTCTAGCTCCAGAGGTCGATAGGCTACGGCCAGCACGCGCATAGCCTTCTCCGCGTACCTTTTATTGATGGTGCGTATTACCTCCCTATCGTTTTCAGCGATTGGGACAGTACTCCCATCCCGGTAAATATACTTGCTTATGGACAAGACGCTATCGAGGGCTCCTTTCATAGTGAGCACTTTGCGATCCCCAAACTGCCGGATAGAACTCATCCTCTTTCTCTCGGAGTCGAACGGAAACTCGTGCAATTCAGGATTCTCCTCATCTTCGCGAGGTGAACGGGTGCCGAGTTTGGTGGAGAGGGCTATCAGGGCTGCCTCGGTTGGGTCACCGATGGGATACCAGGTATCGTGCTGATCGTCAGGTTCGTGGATTTCTGCATTGGACGCCATCGTGGCAGCATCCAACATAATTTCCATTTCGTGAATCTGTTCCTGGGTCAACTCTCTACCGTTTCCGTCCACTATGTTTCCCTTGGGTTCGTAACCGATTCCCGTAACCTCATACTGTTGACCGTCAAACCAGACTGACTTGACGGTCATTTCATTTTTGGTCAGAGTTCCGGTTTTATCAGTGCAAATAATGGTGGTCGAGCCGAGGGTTTCAATAGAGGGCAGGTTTTTGACAACCGCGTTTCTTTCCGCCAGTCGTTTGCTGGCGGTCGACAGGGACACGGTCACCTGGGCGGGGAGCGCCTGAGGAACGGCCGCCACAGCGATTCCAAGTGCGTAGACCAAACTTATGTAAAGCGCAAAGCCCTGGAGTAAAGCTACTATGAATAAACCAATGCTGATAACGATTACCGCAGCAGTTAACGTGTTGGCTAACACACCGAGTTCTTTCTGCAGAGGGGATTTCGTTTCACCCGTTTCCTCTGTCATGGAGGCTATCTTGCCGAGCTCGGTATCCATCCCTGTGGCAACCACCACGCCTTTGCCATTGCCGAAAGCAACAGTGGTCCCCACAAATGCCATATTGTCCATGTCCGCTAGGGTTAGAAGTCCCTCGATAGGATTGATATGCTTTTCCTGAGGCATAGATTCGCCCGTAAGGGAAAAGTCGTTGGTTTTCATATTAAAGGATTCGATAATTCTAATGTCTGCTGGAACCTTGTCTCCTTCTTCAATCTGTATGATGTCCCCTGGCACGAGTTCTTCCTGCTCAATCTCGACAAATTCGCCATCTCGGAAAACCCTCGCAGGAGATTTAATGAGGTCTTTCAACCGCTCAAGAATCCTTTCCACCTTGTATTCCTGGACGAACCCGATGATGGCGTTGATCATTACGATTATGAACATGACGGTTCCATCCCGATAGCTGCCGATGGCAAAGGAAATGATGCCGGCTGCTATGAGAACTAGCACCAATACATCTTTAAGCTGGGATAGGAACATGAGCCATGTGGAGGTTTTGGCCTCCACAGAAAGCTCATTCCTCCCGTATCTTTCAAGCCGCCTTTTAGCTTCATCCCGAGGAAGGCCGTCCTTGCTTGTTTCCAAGGCATGCAAGGCCTCCTTAACGGTCGTATTATGGAAATCCTTCCTTTGAGTCATAATCAATCCTTCTTTTGGAGTATGCTACAGGTATCTTATAGCATCACTCTCTATTTCTCAAAGGCTTTGTTCTTCCCTGTGGAACTGGCTCACATTGCTGTTCCCGTCACCATGTCCCTCTATCGTTTTGAATGGCCAATCAATCTTGAAGTCAAAAAGGGTAAAGCCAAAAAGGCCTGGGATAAGCCAAAAAGGAGCGAAATCATTGCCCTCATTATTTCGCTCCTCGCTTACGATAGGGCAGGGCGAACTGCAGAGGAGGATATTGCTGCCTTGAAGGCCAGGTGTTGCTCCTGAACAGGCTGAGTTTCAGGTTGGAACAGCCCGTTTCAAAAAACGCAGCAAACAGAGTGTCTACTTCCTTTTTTCCTCCCAAATCTGGATCAGGTAATCCTTGTGATCCTCAAAGACCTGGGCCTGGTCTTCAACGACCTCTTCGGCTTGGGCTGAGCCCATATTTTTGGTTTGGTTGATGAAGGATGCTACACGGCCCAGGTACAGGGGGGTGACCAGATTGACCAGTTGGGTGCGGTTATGGGTCCAGTGGTGGAACGTTGCGGCTGTCTCGTAGAGCACCTGGACCCAGGCCGTGACAGGCATGACAAACTTGGTCTTGGCCTTGGTAGCGCACCTTTTGAGTTCTTCAAAGCAATCAGGGCAAAATATATCTCGATACAAGCCTTTGAACTGCCGAAACCCGGTTTTATACTCTGTCACCAGGTGACTGAGATCGATCCGGATAGGCTCCGGCTCCCTGAATTCCTGAAGCCCAAAGGTAGGCACAGTCCGGCTCCCCTTGACCGCTTTCCACTCTGCCTCATGCTGCTCCATGAGGACAAAGAGGGTGTGGACGACCTGGCGAAACATGGGTCCAAGCGACTCGGCCGGGTCCTTGGCATCGTGGATTTTCACCCCTAGATTGGATTGGCAAATTTTTAGGTTGTTGGTGATGGCGTTGGTGGTCATCCAAATGTCTATGCCATAGCGGGCCACGTCCGTATCCCAGACATCCTGCTCGACATAGTACGCTGCCAGATCGCCGACAAAGGCAAACTCTCCCCCGATGGGCTGGCGAATGCGCAGACCGTAAAGAGCCCGGGTTAGATTATAGACGATGTTATTGGTGATGGTCCCATCATACTTGTAGCGCGAATACACGGGGCAAACGAACTGGTAATCCTTTTCCAGAATTGGCTCGAGAAGATATTTAACCCAATCGCTGGTGATGGAACGCAGGTCTGAGTCAACGACCATACAGGCCTTGACCTTGAGGCGCTTGGCCGCCTCAAACAAGGACCGAAAGGCCGAACCCTTTCCAGGATGTCCTCGGTAAATAGAGGTAATTTTCTCTTGCCAGGGCTTGATTTCAAACTCTTTTGCCACTTCTCTCGTATCATCAGTAGAACCGCCATCGGCGATGAGAATCACACTCCTTTGGTCCTTATAGTGTTTGTCGAGGCCGTGTGTGACCATCTGGATTACGTGAGCGATGGTCCGCTCATTGTAATAGCAGGGAATACCCACCAGGATATCTGCAGATTCTATTTCCTCAATCCTCTTCGAAGTGTAGCCTCTGAGCGCTGTATCGTAACCCATAAACCTTCGCTCCTTTCATAGTTCTTTTCGAGACGCATCGAAATGCTCTAGATGACCGTTCAATCAGTCCGAGAATATCACTTTTCCCTGGTTTCAGACCCTCTTTCTACCGCTTGGAAATTCCTCCCCCAATTTGCTTTCCTGACCGGGGCTGCCAAGCAACCCGCTGCTAAAGGCGCCCTGAACTTTGACTGCGGAGAACCGGGAGAGCTGTTGTGTGAGCGGTTCATTAGAGTCTAGTCTTTGCTTATGGCCTCTCTCAACGTGAACTCCATCTGCGGCGGCTCTATATGAACTACATTGACTCTATCGTTAGGAAGATGAATCTGGTCTCGGGTGATCCGAAAGAACCTATTGCCGAAACGGGCCATGGAGAGATCGATTTCGGCATGCACGTTTCTATTGTTCAAGGTGCTGGCGTCCTTTCGAAGCCCTCGAACAGTGATACGAACCTCTGGATTCACGGGCTCCACAATTTCCATTTTCACAGGGAGATTTTTTATCTCAAGGGGAACCGTTATGCTTACCTCAAAGTTCTGTTGCCCCGCAAGCAACAGCCAGAGCACACAGACCAAACCCAGGGTTCCTATCTTCAGGGGCCATCGGCGGACAATGAGAGCACGAGTCCTTTCCCACCAGGTTATGCCAGAAGCGGCAGGAGGTGTAATAGCCTTTTGCACCAGATTGGAAAGCTCTTCACGGTCTTTCACAGGTATGATTTGCCCACCCCGAGCTAGAGAAATCTCCCCGCGTTCCTCCGAGACGACCACAACCCAGGCATCGCAACGCTCAGAAAGACCTAAGGCAGCCCTATGCCTGGTGCCCCATTGTTTCGGGAGGCCCTCAGCAGAACTCAGGGGGAGATAGCAGGCTACCTTGGCGACTCTTCCTTTTCGGATCAGCACGGCGCCGTCATGTAATGGGGATTCTTTTTGAAAAATACTTAGCAGGATCTCAGAGGTTGGCTCACCTTCCAGCAAAACCCCTCCAGTAATCAACTCCTCCACCCAGTCCAAGCGCTCAAAGATTATAAGGGCTCCGATCTTTTGCTTGGCTAGGGAGAAGACTCCTGTCACGAAGTTTGGTATCCAATCCGCTGACTTTGGAAAGGTGCGCAGCCCGATTATTTGAAGGGGATTGACCCTCTCAAGGACCTGGCGGATCTCCGATTGAAAGAGGATAATGATGAGCACAATCAAGACCTGCCAGAGTATCTGAAATACCCACGTAGTTAGGAACAGACCCCAGAATCGAGCAAGGGTGAAAACGATCCCCAGAGCCAGCAGACCTACCAGGGCCTTAAAGGCCTTTGTGCCCCAAAACCAGAGATAAAGGTAGTACACTAACATGGTAAGAAACAGGACATCTAAAACATCCTGGAATCGCAGGTTGGTTATAATAGCAAAAAGATGCATACTTGTTCCTTCTGTATCTCAGCGAAACAATCTAGACTAATGTTTCGGAACTTTATTATATAATCTTAATCACAATGTTGTCGAGAAAAAGGCCAGCATCAGGTGATACAGGCAAGGTGGCGGTAAATATCCAGGGTAGGTGTGTCATGGAGATCCAAGAGGAATTTGAAACGAACTGGTTTGAGGCAAAAATGCGTTTTACCCTTGTTCAGGAAAAACGCCTTTTTTCATTCTCAACCACTTCAACTAGATCATAAAAGATTCGAGGTAGCTTATTCGATACTCGCTCCCACGAAACGGTTTGGGGCATCTCGAAGATACTACCGCGTGTCTTTCGCTCCACCTCTAGGATGGCTTCAGCGAGGCCGTTTTCAAGAAAGGGCTTAAACTCGGAATGGGAATTGACTAATCTCAGAAATTTTTCCGTCATCCTGTATGGAGCGGTGAGAGCCTCGCCGGCTTCAAGGATTGAGTTGTGCAAGACGTTCTTGACGAGGTATTCCTCGGCGTCACGGTCGTATTTGAGATTGCTGAAGCCCGCATCATCAGAGTATTTCTTGATCTGTTCTTCAGCCACAGCTTGGTAGGTAATGGTCAAATCCCGAAAAAAGGTATCGGAGATTTCCAGACCTTCTTCAATAATCAATGCATTCATCAAGGTTGTTACAATGTCGATTCCCATTCGATTGAGGCCTTTGGCCTGGTCTTCTGGTGAGGCCTCCTGATGTTTGTGATCAAAGGGTTCTTCGGCAAACATGACCTGTGCAGGAGAGGAGGCCTTGCGGTAGACCTCGATCAAGGTAAAGATCTCTACACCCCAGTTGGTGGCAAAGCGCATCTTTTTTAGAAGGTCCACATGAAAGGCAACCTCACCGGAGAGTTGATAATTAAAGCCTAAGAGGAAGTCTATGAGGCGCAGCATCTTTTCGTCCTTGCTTTCGGCAAATTTCCTTTTGAGGGAAAGCAAAAGGGGATCAAGGAGGAGCCGTTTTACCCGACCATAAATCTCTCCCCTCTCAGATATTCGGGCATAGTAGGCCTTTGAAAAGTCGTAATTGAGAACAACGACTGGATAAAAAAGCCGATCCAGCTGCGCCTGTTTAAAGGTCCGTATGTCTGCGTCGATTAGTCCGATAGACTCAGCGCCCAAGGCAATGGCAATACCGAAACTGATAAACATGTTTTTGCCTTTGCCCGGCTCGCTAATGTTGAACCCTGCCTCGTTCAGCTGTCGATAAATACCGCTGAAACCAGGCCCATCGTTCCACTGAATAAGATAGTGCTTGATTCCTGTTGCTGTTATGAGATCTCTCAGGCGAAGGGCGTCTTCCTCAGTTGCCCTATCCAGGCCAAAAATGATGCTGGAAAGGTAACCCACGTTTCTTAAGTTCCCAAGGATGTTCCTAAACACAGGGAGGTTCGAGGGGTCTGTGTACTCGCTGGCCAGGGTGGGGATAATCAACACCGTCTTTTTCCACTTAGAATGAAGCCTGAGCTGGGATCTCAGCTGCCTTCGGTTCTGCTGAATTATGTGGAAGGTGGTTATACGCCCACTTCTTTGCGAGAATTCAGGAATGGTTAAACCCCTTTTTCTTTACGTAGTAACCTGTAAGAAGTATGATGTGATAGGTGATTCAAATTGCTTTGAGTGTTTATATTACTGAATCAACCATAGGATAAAGGCACTCTTGTGTCAAGCATGGACTGAACCAGCGTTGGGACAATATGGTTGACAGAATCGCCCATGCTTGCTAATGACAACCGCAAGAGGCAGGAGATGCAAAATCCTGAATCCAAATCTGGAACAGGGTTTTTGTGATGCCCGTGTCCCTGAGATGGATCTTGCTTGGCAGGGTAAACCAGGGTTAGGGGTGCTTGTGGGGTAAACCTTTGAGGAGAACTGACAATGCTTTTTGATATAACCAAAAGATATTCATTTCTTGACAGGAGCGGCAATAGCCTGAATTTGGACCGATCTACAGCCCTCGATCAGTATGGGAAAAAGCACCAGCTTGGTACCAATGATCTGACATCGGTTGTCATCATTTCAGCAGAGAGGGGAAACGGTACCAAACGATGCGTGGAATCGATTTTTCAAAATACGACAGAACCCTTTGAGATAATCCTGAGCGAGGTCGGTTCGGGAAGAGAAACTCTGGAGATTATTATGGCCCTCGAGGACTTGCACCAGAATGTCCACGTCATATACAACAAACAGAGTACGGGCACAACGGGACAGCGCAATCAGGGGATTTACTTTTCAAGGGGGGAATACCTTGTGGTGATGGACAATGATGTTATCGTACTGCCCGGGTGGCTGGAAGGGCTTAAGGAGACCGCAGCAAAAGAAGAAGCAATCGGGATGGTGGGGGCAAAGCTGCTGAGGGCAGAGATCGACAATGTCTATTACTGCGGCTGTCATACTGTAGCACTGGAAAAAGGGGGCATGGTATACGGGATCGGGCTCTCAAAGTCGGGGCAGATGGCAAACCTCCAGAGGTATGATCCTCTCGTTACGAGAGGGGGAGAGGTGCCCTGGTATACTACCACAACCCTCTTGGCGAAACGGAAAGCCCTGTTCCAAGTTGGTGGCTTTGATGACATGGTCAATGGTAAAGGGATATTCATCGCAAACGAGGACAAGGACTTGTCTTTGAACATGCGCAAGGCCGGGTATAAGATTTACTATTGCCCAGAGTCGGAAACCATCCACAATCACGACTACTCTAAGGTAGACAAAAAGGATTCCTACCACGCAAAATACCGCCTTAGGATGGATCAGATAGGTAAAGACACAGAGTACTTCTTGAACAAGTGGGGTATTATGTATATGATCGAAAAGCTCCCAGGCGGGGACTATTCTAAGAAGTGGGATGGGAAAGAGCTGGTTCCTGTGGATCTCAACCTGGATTCAGATGAGTTTAAGGATGATATCATTGCTCTCGAGTAAGTGCCGACCTTGTTTTCGTCTTGTCAGGATTTAGCCTTCCATTTTTTCCTCATGAACAGGATCCACGGATCATCCCAGGAGTTCTTTTGGGAATCGCGTGGTCCTTACCAAATAGACAGAACACAATAATTCAGTATCGTTCAAAAGTGTTTACTCAATGGTATATTGGTTAGAGAACGCGTACATAATTACCTCTATGAGGTCATGCCCATTTTCTCAAGGCGCTATCTATAGGCCTCAAGGGATGTGGTCAAATATGTGGGGTTTAGATGAGCCAGGATAAGACTACCAGGGCTTCTGAGGTGTAAACCCCACATATTTTGACCACTGCGAAATCCGGTGGAATTTTTTTGAGATATCGCCTTTCAAAAACAGCCATGACCTCCTTTAGAATGTGAGCGACTACTCACTATGGTTCATGCCAACGCTTTTGAACGATACCAATAATTCATAAAACAAGGACGCGATCCCATTTTTCCAGGAGTTTATGGTCCAATTGTCAGTTTTGATTTATCGTTATCATCATTCTGTCCGATAAACAATGAATGGGTGAGGGAAGGATCCGCGCATTTCAGACATTATCTTTGGGGAAGTTTTCTCGAGGTATATTTTTATTGCTACCAGATATAGTAGAAAAATTTGCATTGTTTCAATATACAGTGTTTTTTTCTTGACAAATGGTAGCCATGAGAGCATAGGGACACGACGTAGATTCATCGCTAACCCCCGAATGATAAGGGTCTCGGCCTGGATAGGTTGGCGGCTGGGCAATCTGATACTCTGAGGTCAGGAACATGGATTTGCTCCCAGTTTGCATAAATTGTGTTGATGCCAGGGTAACTTATTGCCAGGGCACACTTTTTTCTATTGACAAATGATTAAAGAGACGTACACTATCAATCCCTTAAGAAACGCCTCCGTAGCAACTGGGGCTTGTTAAGGTAAGACCGAGACGAGGAAAAGGGCATTGTTCATAGGGATAGAAAAGGCTGTACTAGAGAAGGCCTGCGTAGAAATGATTGAAACCATCCTCTACTGCCTTCCTAATACCTTTAAGGGCACCATCTATCGAATTGGAAAACCACCAGACTTGATTGCAGAAAGGATTGCCTCCGGGATAATTGACGATGGAAGAGAAGAAATCTCGTGGGGCCTTCCGGCAAAATCTGGGTACAATCCTCCTGGTAAGCCATGGACTGCGTACAGAGATCAACCGGGTCGTCCCCTTGAGGCCATGTCCTGGTGCGTTGAGAAACACAAAAGCTGGACTGCCCAAGACCCAAGCACCAATGCCCGGAGTATCCCGCTGCAGGTTGAAGGAAAATGCTCAGATTTCCATCATATGGAACCAGTGCTTGTCCGCAAGTCAGATCTTAATCTAGACGAGCGTTCCTCATTTGAGTATCCTCGCGATTACGAAGGAAACATCATATGGAAAGACAGTGAGCATGTTGTCGTGGCTGTCATCAAGATACACTTCTATCCATCTACGATTAAGGTCAACAGCCATGAGACCAGAGTCATTAAGAAACTCTCACGTTCTCTCGGAACAGAACTATTGTCTTACCACTTACACCGGGATTCCATGAAGACCATGGAGCGGCTGGCAGAGGAGAGACTGACGGCATGCAACATACTTGCAGATTCACTCCGAAATGCTACCACCAAGTCGGGACTGATCTTTTATCTCGTAAAACAGGAGATAGGATACCTTCGGGATCAGTGGGAGCAGGTGCTGCGTGAACACGGAAAAGAAGGGAATGGCAAGGCTGCAGCTATTAGGGAATTGAATGGAATGTTAGAGGCCATGAACGGGGGGCATGAGGATCTGAGAGGAAAGTTGGTTGATATCCAGAATAAATTCCTGGGACTTTCACTTCCACCTGAAAAGGGCGAGAATTGGGTGAATATGCAGATCGTAAGGATGTGGAAAGATTTTTTTGGTAAGTGTCCCCAGGATGATCACAAGAGGGAGGTGGTTTGGAAGACCATTGATAAGCTGAAAAAATCCCTCCACTTTGGTCATAACCATGAGAGCATTGCTCATTATGATAAGATCCCGGGGGACGTCAAGACAGAGTGGATTCACCTTCTATACAGGACTGACGACCATTTTGACGCCTTGGCTCTTGACAGACTCATCACAATACTGAGTAATCCGGCTCTTGAAATCCGATCTCGTGAAAAATCGCGGAAAACCTTGATACAACTCAAGGCTCTTGCCGAAACCATGAACCAGCTTGAACAGAATACCAATTTTATCTTGCGGGATGTACTTAATGGAGGTGAGAATAAGAGGGTTTCACATACCTTGAATAATAGCACTTAATAAAAAAAAGACCAAACAGATCTGAGAGCGACCCTCAAGTTCACCTATTGGAAATTAGTTAAGTTGTTGATTCGCTAAGCAGTAACCATTCGATTCCTCAACTACTCAGCCAATCCCTAATCCCCTAATTCCTTAATCCCTAAATCCCTGAATACTTATCTATTGATAAATTCCACCATCCCCTTAATGGCATTCTTGCAGAAGTACAATTCCCTCTCTCTTATATCGGATTCTAACTGGTAATAAGAACTCAGATGGGGATCCTTGGCGAGGAGCTCCTCAAAAACCTCCGCTTCATCCACACTGAGACCCTTATCGCGTCTGCCTTCAATTAGTTCTAACCAGAACCGTATCTGATCTTGTGCCATTTTCAGCAGATTCGAGGCATCCTCCCGAAGACCATAATGACCATAGCAGATGAGCTGAGGGCTTCTTTCAGCAACGAGAGAGATGGAATGCAAGGCTATGTCAGGCCTAAAGGGTGGCGGTGTGGCAGGCCTCATATAAGGTTTACTCTTTGAAGGGATATTGACACCCGCAACCTCTCCGGCAAAAACGAGGTTTTTGTAAAAGAAGCACAGGTGATGGGAGGCGTGCCCCGGTGTCTCCAATGATTGGATGGCAGAGCCCTTCCATACAATATCCCTTTCAGGGCAAATCCTCTCCCTGCTAATAGGGGAAGGTTGGCCATAAGTCCTGGCCAAATCGCCGAGAGCCTTCAGCGAACCTTGCCAGAGCCTTTCTGGATTTGCCAGATGGGTAACAGCCCCAGGGTGGCACACAATAACAGCATCTGGATAGCTCTCTATCAAATCTCCACATCCACCGGCATGATCGAGGTGAATATGGGTAAGTAGAACATAGTCAACCCTATCAATCCCTATCTCGCCTATGGAATTGCGCAGGGTATTGATAGTAGCGGCAGGACCGGGATCAATGATGATAGCCCGATCCCCGTCTCGAAGTATCCAGCTCCCTACAAACTGGTAGAAACCCGGGATCGGTGAATCCAGATCAACGAGAAAGAGATTATCGCGAATTCTATGTATGGCCATTTAAGAGTGACTAAAGTGACCTAAAGTTCAAAGTGCCTAAAGTTGTATGCGACATTTAGGGCGTGTCTTACATCCCCACAATTTGAAATTCAACAATGCCTGGATTTATAAAAAAAAGACCGGAAATCAGGAAGGAAACTCAAAGGCAGCCATCTCCCCTAACTCCTCCTCAATTCTCAAGAGCCTATTGTATTTGCATATCCTCTCAGAGCGGCTCAGAGATCCTGTCTTAATTTGTCCACTGCCTGCAGCCACGCTCAGATCAGCAATAAAACTATCCTCTGTTTCTCCTGAGCGATGTGAAATAATGGTTCTCCACCCTGCTCTGTGGGTCATTTCAATTGCCTGGAGTGTCTCCGTGAGCGTCCCAATCTGATTAAGTTTTATCAAAACTGCGTTGGCAGATCTCTCCTTAATGCCCCTGTCGATTCTCTCAGGATTGGTAACAAAGAGATCATCACCTATAATCTGAATCTGATCTCCCATCTGGCGGGTTAAAGCCTTCCACCCAGCCCAGTCGCTCTCATCAAGACCGTCTTCGATAGAGAAGATGGGATAGCGATTTACCCAATCAGCATAAAACCCGATCATTTTCTCTGAATTCCTTATGGACTGATCAGACATGCTAAAAATGTAATTGCCGTCTTGATAGAAAGAGGAAGCCGCTGCATCAATTGCCAGAACAACGTCCTCACCTGGCCTATAGCCGGCCCTTTCTATTCCCTGTATTATCATCTCGATTCCTTGATCGTTCGATTTCAGGTCTGGTGCAAAGCCACCCTCATCACCAACACCGGTTGATAGGCCCTTTTCTGAGAGAACCTTTGCAAGGGCATGAAATACCTCTGAACCTATTCTGAGGGCCTCTCTGAAGGTCTCACCCCCTTTAGGCACGATCATAAATTCCTGAAGGTCCAGATTGTTGAGAGCATGCTTTCCCCCGTTCAAGATATTCATCAGGGGCATGGGAAGCCGGCATGCATTTGTTCCGCCGATGTACCTATATAAGGGCATACCCAAGGAATCGGCAGCGGCCCTCGCTACTGCAAGAGAGACACCTAACAGCGCATTAGCACCCAGTTTTCCCTTGTTTGGTGTACTGTCGAGCTCAATTATTGTCTGGTCAATAAGGGGCTGATCAAAGGGATCCATCCCACTTATGGCTGGGGCAATGATTTTGTTGACATGTTCTACTGCTTTTGTAACCCCTTTGCCGGAATATCTTTTTGGATCCCCATCCCGCAGCTCCAAAGCCTCAAATTTACCGGTAGAGGCACCAGATGGCACAGCAGCCTGGCCCCACCCACCTTCTGACAACCCTACTTCAACCTCAACAGTAGGATTTCCTCTGGAATCCAGAATTTCCCTACCATAAACGATCTCGATCTTTTCCATATTATCCCTCCATTATCAAAATACAAGATTACTATTCAGCCACTAAGACACAAAGCCTTTCGGCCGTGAGCCCTTCGGCTGCGAGCTCAGGGTCGAGAGGCTCAAGGCCGAACGGCCACTAAGATTAGAAAATTATTCTTTTAATACCCTTTTTGGCGATAGATAATCACAGCAAGAAATCCCCAAAATCCCTTTCCACAATTGCGATTATCTCCAGTGACCAATGACTAATTCACTACTCAACTACTTAACCATTCCACCACTCAACTACTCAACGAATCACTAATGACCGATGACAAATGACATTATCGTTTTATCTCTCTCTGAAAAAAACCTTTATCGGAATAAGGTGTAACCCGAAGTGTTCCCTAAACTGGTTTATAATGTATCTCTCGTATGAAATGCGAACATTATCTGGTCGGTTAACAAATATAGCAAACGTAGGTGGTTGAATCGAGGTCTGGGTAGCATAAAACAGTTTGAGCCGTCCTCTGCCAACAAGTGGCGGCGGGTTTTTTCTTACGATATGCCCTAATGCCTTATTAATTGTAGGTGTTGGCACATGAATATTGAATTGTGCCCAAACCGTATCTACCACCGTAAACAATCTGTTTACCCTCTCTCCGGTAAGAGCCGAAATATGTATGGTGGGGACAAAAGAAACAAAGCCCAACTGCCGGTCAATAGAATCCTCTAGGGACTTCTGCAAAGCGGGTTTATTTTTGACAAGATCCCATTTGTTGAAGGCTCTCACCATGCCGCAACCCCTCTCAAACGCATATCCGCAGATTCGAACATCTTGCTCATATAAGCCTGCCGAGGCATCGAATAAAACAACGGAAATATGACAGCGATTTATCGCCTTCAATGCCTTAATTATCGAGAATTTTTCGATTTTTTCTTTGACCCGCGCCTTTCTTCTAATCCCAGCAGTATCTATCAATTGATAGGCTTTTCCTTGCCTCTCAAATAGTATATCCACGGAATCTCTTGTCGTGCCGGGTAGTTCACTTACAACTAATCTATCAGACCCAATAATCCTATTAATCAGGGAAGATTTGCCGACATTGGGGCGGCCAATAATCGCTATCTTGATGCGACCCTCTTGCTCAATGAGATCTTCACCAGCAGGGAGATCCCTCATAAGCTGGTCCATCAGGGGGCCAATTCCGTAACCGTGAGCTGAAGAAATGGGGAAAACTGTATCCATGCCGAGAGAATAGAATTCTAAACTCAGTGATTCATGTTTCGGGCCATCAATCTTGTTCACCGCATACAATACCTTTTTCTCAGATCGCCTTAAGAGCGTGAGCAATTCCTCATCTCCCAGAACAGGTCCGGTTCTCCCATCAAAAAGGAGGATAATCACGTCTGCCTCCTCAATGGCAATCTCCACCTGTTTCTTTACACCATCTAATAGCGGTCCCTTAAGAGAGGACTCAAACCCACCGGTGTCGACAAGAATAATATCTTTGTCATCCCACCTTACCGTTGCGTACAGACGATCCCTGGTTACACCGGGGATGTCATCAACGAGGGCGTTCCTTTTCTTGGTGAGGCGGTTGAAAAGGGTAGATTTACCCACATTGGGGCGGCCAACTATGGCGATAATAGGAAGCATGTTGTGGATGTATACAAAAATGATGAAGCGTTCAGGGTGATCAAGATATATCTCGTCGTTCTGTCTTATTTGGACGGGAAACCTTTGGCAGAACTATATAGAAGATGTTTCCGTTCTCTTTCGGCTTGCAACCGGCATGGCCTCCGTGGAGGTGAACAATATT
>JADFWK010000001.1 GCA_015223015.1 Pseudomonadota bacterium | reverse complement strand
GTCCGCCACAATACTTCCATATTTTTGGAGGTCTATATTGCAACCCAGGTTAAGATACTGATTGGTGCTCTCAGCCTCATCTAAAGGATTTGTGGTGGCTCTTCGATCAACGTTTACTTCCTCCTCTGTAAGGGGACCCGGAAGACCGTAGTCATCCGAGTGATACGACCCGCTAAGGTTGAGACTTAGCAATTCAGTAGGATCAAAAACGATTTTCCCGCCTATATCCTTTGCCCGAAATTGCCCGTTATCCCTGTATCCGTCAGTGGAATCATAACTGGCAAACAGAGAAGCTCCTATGTTTTCGCGGCTGCCGCTGATAGAGACCTGTTCTTTGTGTCGTGAATAACTCCCGGCAAGTGCTCCTGCCATAGCGGTTAGTTTTTCAGTTGGAATTTTCGTAATGATGTTGATTACGCCGCCCACGGCATTATCGCCATAGAGTACCGTACCGGTCCCCCGAACGATTTCTATACGCTCGATCTGCTCCAGAGGAATCTGTGTCCAATCCACTCCGCTCAGGTCAATTTCATTTACACGGCGCCCATCCACCAAAACCAACGTGTTATATGGGCCAGTTTCTCCAAATCCCCGCAGATCTACCTGAGCAGTCTTCCCATGGCCCAAGAGGTCTCTCACAACGATTCCTTCTTCAGAGCGGAGAAGATCAACCACCGTTTTTGCGTTTGAGTTTTTGATGTCTTCCTCGTCGATTACCGTGACATTTGCTGGCACTCTTTCTATCCTCTGTTGGACTCTAGTTCCAGTAACCACAACTGTTTCTAAGGTCATATCCTCTTCATTTTCAATCGCATAAACACTATTGATCATGAGACCTAGAAGGCCAACCACTCCAAACAAAAAAATGGTCTTCAACTTTTTCACCCTTTCATCCTCCTTTCCTGAACTTTAAAATGGTTTTGGAGGTCCGGAGAAAAAAATCCCCGGACCGATTAGAATCGATCCGGGGATGTCCCTTTTTATCCGCAAGATCTTTAGGCTAAACCCAGTCCGCGAAGGCTACGCCTAACATTCAGGCAGGTCTTCTGGCTTTCGGATCATCCTACTTACCGCGCCTTCCCATCCCGCTTCCAGCGGCACAGTGGCATCTTGCGGCTTTCGTCCCCGATTACAGAGGCGGGCCCGTCCCCGATTTTAACGGGGTTCCCTTTTAAGCTTTTATCCAGCACCTGAATGCTTTATATCTGTGTAATGAAACCATAAATCAAAGTCAAGGGAAATCGTAGCTGCTCAACTAAACACCACATATTTGGCCATGTCCTCCCAAGCCGATAGATATCGCCTTGAGAAAATTGGCATGACCTCATAGACGTAATTGTGTACACGTTCTCTAACCATATACCGTTAAGTAAACACTTTTGAACTATGCTAACCTTATTTGAAACCCTGCAAAAAAAATCGGTACAAAGAAAAATGCATTTTGTTGCTTTTTCTCATTGCGTGAATATTGACTTTATATTGAAGGTCAACTATAGTTTAATACAACATGTTGTGGAAAACGGGCGCGTCGGATGGATCAAGACGATAGGAAATTTATGAATTCCGCTTGGAGCGGATAAAAGAAAGGATGGAGAGACGATACCATGTTTACGAAGGTAGAAAAAAGAGACGGCACGATTGTACCCTTTGAGGCTGAAAAGATTGCCAATGCGATTGCAAAGGCTGGAAAGGCAACAGAGGAATTTGAAGAGAAGGTTGCTCAGAGGCTTGCTGTAAGGGTCTTAAATTTAGCCCAGCAGGTAACTGGTGAAAAGATCCCTACTGTGGAAGAGATCCAGGATATCGTAGAGGAGGTGCTGCTTTCCTCCACGTATCGCAAAACTGCCAAGGCCTATATTATTTACAGGGATCAGCATGCAAAAATGAGAGAAATTACCAACAAGGCAAGTGTCGACTTGGTGGATCAATACCTGAACAAAACGGATTGGAGGGTGAATGAAAACAGCAACATGGCATTCTCTCTCCAGGGATTGAACAACTATGTTTCCTCGGAGGTGAGCAGGGTCTATTGGTTGAATGAGATCTACTCTCCCAAAATCCGGGAGGCGCATCTCCAGGGTGATTTTCACATTCATGATTTGAACCTTCTGTCTGTTTACTGTGTCGGTTGGGATCTGTTTGATTTGCTGGTTGAGGGATTCAGAGGGGTTTGGGGAAAAGTAGAAAGTAAGCCTGCCAATCACCTCAGGAGTGCATTGGGGCAGATCGTAAATTTCTTTTATACGCTTCAAGGAGAGGCGGCCGGTGCCCAGGCATTCTCTAATTTCGACACCTTGTTAGCGCCTTTCATACGATTTGACGGATTAACGTATAAGGGGATTAAGCAGGCGTTGCAGGAGTTTATCTTTAATATCAACGTGCCCACAAGGGTCGGATTCCAGACCCCTTTTACGAATGTTACGCTCGATCTTACGGTACCGAAATACTATAGAGACCAAACGGTCATTATTGGAGGTGAGCCACAAAATGCCACCTATAAGGATTTTCAAGAGGAGCAGGATTTGTTTAACAAGGCTTTCTTAGAGGTCATGGCAGACGGCGACGCCCGTGGACGGGTTTTCACCTTTCCCATTCCCACGTACAATATTACCAAAGGATTTGACTGGCAGAATCCTGTTATCGAAGATCTGTGGGAAATGACAGCAAAGTATGGGATTCCCTATTTTTCCAATTTCGTAAATTCGGACATGAACCCAGAGGACGCCAGAAGCATGTGTTGCAGGTTGAGAATCGACAACCGCCAGCTCGAGAAGAGAGGTGGAGGCCTCTTTGGTTCTAATCCATTGACAGGCTCTATTGGAGTTGTAACCATCAACATGCCGAGGATCGGATATCTCAGCGGTAGTGAGGATGAATTTTTTGGCCGCCTCAAAAGGTTGATGATTCTGAGTCAAGAGAGCCTGGAGACAAAGAGGAAAATCTTGGAGAGATTTACCGATGGGGGCCTCTACCCATATACGAAGTATTATTTACGAAATGTTAAAGAGAGATTTAATGAGTACTGGAAGAATCATTTTTCAACGATTGGGCTTGTGGGCATGAATGAGGCGTGCCAAAACTTTCTCGGTAAGACTATTGGTGATGCAGAGGGTAAGGAATTTGCCATAAGGGTTTTGGATTTTATGAGGGAGTTATTGATAGATTTTCAAAAAGAAACAGGAAACAATTATAACCTTGAAGCTACCCCTGCTGAGGGAACCTCATACAGTTTGGCAAAGATTGATAAGCAACGGTATCCTGACATAATCGCTGCAGGCAACGGGGACGGAAGTGAATATTTTTATACCAACTCTACCCATCTCCCGGTTAACTTTACCGATGATGTTTTCGAGGCCTTGGATCTGCAGGACGGTATCCAGCAAAGATATACAGGAGGGACGGTGCTCCATGTCTATGCAGGTGAGAGGATCACAAATCCCGGAAGTGTTAAATCATTGGTACGCAAAATCTGCGAGAATTATCATCTCCCCTATTTTACCTTTACCCCTACCTTCAGCGTTTGCCCTGTTCATGGATATTTGGATGGAGAGCATGAGGTGTGCCCAAAGTGTGGTGAGGAATGTGAGGTCTATTCCCGCGTTGTTGGCTATCTCAGGCCTGTAAAGCAGTGGAACAGGGGAAAGCAGGCGGAATTCAAAACTAGAAGGATGTTTGCGGTCTGAGAAATGGTAACCGTTCACGGGTTCAAAGGTTCAGGGGTTCAAAGTTCCATTCTCATGCCCGGACTGCATTTGGGATGCATATTTACGAGAAAGGGGTCAGCTTTCTCAGGCGTAATCCAAAATTTGGAGCCAAATTGGCAATTACTTGGGAAAATGATCCTTTTTAACGAGGCCTTAGGGTCCTCAATGCCTTCTTTTTCCTTAACCCTGAACGTTGAACCCTGAACCTGTGAACGGTTAC
>JADFWK010000235.1 GCA_015223015.1 Pseudomonadota bacterium | reverse complement strand
TGAAGTTTCTTATTTTAGGGCTATTTGCGGAACGGACTACTAGATTCTCGAATGGGGTTTACCCTGTTATAAGGACCAAATATCTCATATTGAGGGCACTCATGGATAGTGTTAAGGACTATTTTTTGTGTGACAAATGTAAGAATAGAGATTTTGTTCGAATCTACAATTTTTCTGTGCGTTTCCGATCGGTGAATTTTTCCGATGATTTAATGTATGATGAGGTCGTAGAAGAGAGATACCAGTGCACACGGTGCCAGAAGATCTTTTCCAAACCCAAGATAGATACAAGGTTGAGGAAAATGATAGACAAGAGGCCCAAATCGGTGGTTGAAACCAAGGGGCGGGGCTAGCCTTGAGTAATTTCCATCTTTCTTACCCTATTTACCCTATTTTTCGTCTCCGCTACCCTGTGTATAAAACTGGAACTTGTATGATCCTATTTCGATCGTGTCAAAATCATTGAGGATTTGGCTCTCTCGTATTACCTGATTATTTACTTTTATCTTTGTCCCGCCCGTTGCGGTAATGGCGTAGCCGTTTGGTCTTCGGCTAATAGTAGCCGCAGTAGTGGCCATGAACAAACCGCCGAGCCTTATTTCCGCGGTTTCCGCTTTGCCAATCTTGGTGAGTTTTTTGGTGAGCTGGATTTCGTCTTGATCGGAACCGTCAATAAAGCTTACAACGCCAAATTTTTGTTTTGCACCGGTCACATCGATTCTCTTTTTCTCAGCCTGTTTTGCGAGCAATTCCTTCTGTCTGGCAGTGTCGAGGACCATCGTCTCATCGAGCTCTCCTTCTCTGGCCTTGGCCTGTTCAGATTTGGACAGAGCAAAGAATAGAAGATGCTTACCAATGCTTACTTTGTCCTTGTGTCGCAATCTATAAGAAACTATTTTCTTATCATTAACAAAGGTGCCGTTGGTACTTTGTAGGTCGGTCAGGATATAGGTGTCCCCAGCCTTATCTATCCTGGCATGATAACCGGACACAGCGAGATTATCGATTACAATGTCATTTTCGTCAGTCCGCCCGATAGTCATATTCTCTTTGGTAAAAGGATAATCTTTGATCACTTGTTTATTAAATACCAAAATAACCCGTGCCATAACAACTGCCCCTTATTTTAGTTAATAGGAAAAGAACACAAATCCCTCACGATTGTTTGTTATTTAGAGCGAGACCAGAATTTTTTAACTATTCCCTGGTTTTCTTGTTCTAGGTTGTGCACAAATACCAGCGAGGCAGTGACATTGTCATTACCACCCATCCCGTTGGCCTTAACGATGAGTTGCCGACACAGGTGCTCAGGGTCTTCCCCGTTTTGCACGATTTCAAATATCTCTTTGTCTGATACAAGGTCGGTTAAGCCATCGGTACAGAGGAGAAAGCGGTCATTATTTCTGGGCTCGATTTCAAAAACGTCCACATCAACGGTATCGGACGACCCAAGATTCCTCGTTAGTATATGTCTCAAGGGAGAAACTTCTGCTTCTTCCTCAGATATGAGCCCCATTTCCAACTGTTCAGTTACCATATTGTGCTCTTTAGAAAGAGGTTCAATCGTATTTCCCCGTATAAGATAGAGCTTGCTGTCCCCTACGTTGGATGCAATTACAACAGAGGGCATTATGGACAGAACTACAATTGTTGTTCCCATTCCCTTGTATTCAGAATAAACCTTGGACAACTCGTATATTACCCTGTTTGCTAATTTTATGCCACTGAGTATGTAATTAGCTCTTTTACTTAGGGCGCTATCGGGATAGTCGAATAGCTCATCATCAGGGGTTTGCTGGGCTATCCATCGGTTAACGTTCTTATTGATTACCTCTACAGCAACCTTGCTGGCAACCTCTCCAGCTAGATGGCCTCCCATACCATCGGCAACTATATAGAGACCAAGAGCGTTATCTATGGAGAAGTAGTCTTCGTTGCTTTCCCTCTTCAGGCCCACATCAGTAATGCCAGCAGCTTTCAGTTCCAATATATTTCCTTTATTCTGTTAGGTATTATTTTGTTTCTGTTTTTGGGCTCTCAGGGCATCGATTTTATCAACCAGCATTCTTAAATACCCGACAAGGTCCCTCGCGTGCTGGAATCTGTGATCTGGGTTTTTGGCCAGGGTTTTATCAAGAATCTGTTCACAGGGCTTTATAACCCGAGGGTTTATTTTGCTCGGTGAGGGATGCCGTTGCTGGGTAATCTGATAAAAGAGGTTATTAAGATTGTCTCCCTTGAATGGCAATTCCCCGGTCACCAACTGAAAGAAAACGACACCAAGTGAGAAGATATCCGATCGAGCGTCTACCTGCCGACCGATGATCTGTTCCGGTGACATATAGTTCGGGGTCCCAAGGATTATTCCGGTTCTGGTTTTTGAAGCAGAGATAGACTTCGCTATTCCAAAATCGGTAACCTTGGTCTTACCGTTTTTCAAAAGCATTATGTTTCCGGGCTTTATGTCTCTATGGATTACGCCATTGTTGTGTGCATATTCTAAGGCATCGGCCGTTTCAGCAACAATGTCGAGTACTCTTCTTACAGGAAGCAGGGATCCTTTGTTGCAATATTTCTCAAGGCTATCCCCCTCCAGAAATTCCATGGCCATGTACGTAAGATCATAGTCTTCACCAACATCGTATATGGAAACGATGCCGGGGTGAGAGAGCTTCCCTGCGAGCTCGGCCTCGGTGAAGAAGCGCTCTTTGATATCCTGTACCTTATCAGGCTCGAATTCATCAGAAAAACGAATGGTCTTTATAGCCAAGAGGCGATTGATCTTGGGGTCTCTCCCCTTGTAAACGGTACCCATAGCACCCTGACCCAGTTCCATGAGTATCTCATACCTTCCAACAGTAGGCTTAACCTCCAGGTCATCGGCGACAACTATTCGTTCCTCTTTTTTTCCTTGATGGGCACTGAGTGGTAAGGAACTGAGCACCTTTTTTAAGGTTGGTATCCTTTCATTCAGATCTCTAAAGCCGGTATCTTCCTTATTAATGTATTCGTATATCGAAATGGCCTTGTTCATCATTCTCTTGCGTTCGTAGTCGAGCCCGAGGTTGTAAATGATATCCCTCATCTCGTCGTCGAGGGGGCATTTTCTGAATTTTTCAAAGGCCAAATCAAGCAGACCTTGGCCTTGCAAACTAATTCCCAGCATCCGGTTTGTTTCTATAGCATCTTTTGAGACAATTGCCTTGGACATGAATAGCAAATCTTTTACCAGTATGCTGCCATAGATCGCTGCCAGGGCGAGGATAATGTAAATGGTTTTAAACCATGTATCAAATCCTATAAAGAATGTGGCGCCGGTTAGAAAGGTAAGGAAGATCAATCCGAATGTTAGTCCAGTTCGGTCAAGATAACTGAAACGTGATTGAAAAAATGAGGATGCTAGTCCCAGCAGCAGCAAGATAAGGGCCTCTAAATATATCATGGTGCCTGAGCGTTTCAAAAACCGTCCGTGCAAAAGCCCCTCAATAACATTGGCCATGAACTCTACCCGCGGCATGTCATGGTCTACAGGTGTGTCAACAGGAAAAACTTCCTGGTCTGTAGTAAAGCCAATGAGCACAATCTTGCCGTCAAACACTGAGGGAACCTTTTTTACCTTCAAAATGTCTACAAAGGAATAGTAGGGAAAGGATCTTTTGCCACCCTTAAACTTAATAAACATTTCCCCCCTGTTGATAGGAATGATTTCTTTCCCGAGCTTAACGCCCCTACCATTAATGATAACCTGCGCGGGACGTTTATTAAGATAGTCAAGGGCAAGGGACAGGGGCATGGAAGGTATGATAATTCCTCTAAAATTGATAAAGGGTATATGAACCCGGCCCTTTGTTATTTTGTTGTGATAGACATTTATGTGTCCAAGACTGCGACCACTTTTTGAGAGTTCATCAAAGGGGGTAATTACTTGTTTGACAGATATCTGGTTTTCACTGCTAATCCTGTCTTTTCTCAAGATATCTGTAGCAGAGAATGATTCAGGAGCAACGGGCAACTCGGTTTCGTACTTGCCAAATTCGCCGACAACTGGAAGTATTGTATTCCCAGAAGCTTTCACAGCTTGAGACAGGGCTTTATCACTATCCAGGCGTTTCTCAATCTCCTTCAATTCATCGAGTATCCAACTATTTTCCTCTCCTGCATTGAGAAATTCTTCTCGCTCTAGGATTTTGCTGTAAAGGTTTTCTATCTCCTTGATGCTCGCATTCTGTTCTTTTTGGCTAAAGACTATATCAAGGCCGATCAATTTCGCACGATTATTTTTGAGGATTGTTATCATGTCAGCGATGATATGCCTGGGCCACGGCCACTCACCAAGCTTACGTATACTCTTATCGTCAATATTGACTATGGCCACTTTGCTCTCTCCCGGGTTTCGTGGTGTATCAAGCCTCATCTCGATCTCGTAAACTACTTTTTCAAGGGATTCGAAGGGAGGGAACTGGGCAAAGGAGAGGTAGACAAAAATGGCAACAACAATGGCCCCGATAAGTAGATTTGTTTTCTGATCAGTTTCTTTCATGGACGTAAACGTTACTCTTGCTTGATATTTCTAATTAATCCCAGCTCATATTAATTTTTTTCGGGAACTTGCCGATGAACTCTATATATAAGCGTACCCGAAAAATAATTGAAATCTATAACAAATTAATACCCTTATGTCAAAGAAAAGCCGGGGGTCTGTATTGTTAAATGATAAAATAGTCATATTGAGTTGAAAACATATGCAAATGGTGATATTAAGATGCGACAAAGGAATGTAAGATCTGAGATACCAACAGGGCTGCTACCAATGCCAGATATGGATTTGGAACCAACACAGAATCAGAATAAGAAAAAGAAGGAAAACTTCGTTTCCAGGCGTAAGTTGGGCGAATTATTAATAGAATCGGGCCTATTGAGTGCTGACCAAATAGAGGGTGCTCTGGAGGTTCAGAAAAGAACAGGGAAGAGACTGGGCGAGGTTTTGGTTGAGATGAAGGTCATCTCAGAGGAGGAGATAGCCTTTGCTTTAGCCATGCAGCTGAAGATTCCCTTTGTTGATCTCACGGATTATACGATTCAGGCTAACGTTATCGAGTGTTTACCTGAGGAAGTTTGCATGAAATTTGGATGCATCCCTGTTACGGTGAAGGATAATATACTTGATGTTTCTATGGCTGATCCCCTTAATTTGAATATGATAAAAGATCTTCAGTTTATAACTGGTTACAATATTCAGCCGGCTATATCTACTCAAAGCCAGATAATTGAAAAGCTTCGAAACCATTATTACCCGGAAAAATCCATTAAAGAGGTTGCTGATGAGTTTGTAGAAGATGTGGGATTGGAATTCTTGCCTGAAGAAACGGAAATCGAAGAAGATAATTTTGAATCTTTTAAGGACTCACCCTTTATAAAGATGGTTGATCTTATCATAAGGAATGCAATTAAGAGAGGAGCGAGCGATGTTCATATTGAGGCACAGGAAAATCAGGTAAGAGTAAGAAATCGCGTAGACGGTGTGCTGCAGGATACGATCAAGCTCCCGAAATGGACTCAGCCAATCATTATCTCACGCATAAAGGTCTTAGGCGGTCTGAATATAGCAGAGAAGAGACTACCACAGGATGGGAGGATAAAGGTAAAGGCAAAGAACATGTCCGCAGATCTGAGGGTATCTACCCTCCCTACCTACTATGGTGAAAAGGCCGTTATTAGAGTCTTGCGGAAGGAGGCGGCATTTCTCGCCATTGATGATCTTGGGTTTACCGAGGGGAACACGAAAATACTCAGAAATTTCAGTCAGCGGCCCCAGGGGATGATTTTGATCGTGGGCCCGACGGGCAGTGGGAAAACCTCAACCCTTTATGCCTGTATGCAGGAGATCAGATCAGACGAGATAAATATCATTACTGTTGAGGATCCTGTGGAATACGAACTGCCTGGTATCAACCAGGTACAGATAAACGAGAAGGTTGGCCTGAGTTTCCCTTTTATCTTGCGCTCTATTTTGAGACAGGATCCCAATGTGATCATGATCGGAGAGATTAGAGATGAAGAGACGGCTGAGATAGCTGTCCAGTCAGCTTTGACCGGACATTTGGTTCTTTCAACGCTTCACACAAACGATGCTCCTACGGCAATTACCCGGCTCATTGATATTGGGATCCCGCCATATATGATTTCCTCTTCTGTTGCGGGGGTCGTTGCCCAGCGGCTCGTCCGAGTGATCTGTACTGAGTGCAAGGAGGAATATGTCCCAAGCCAGGATCTCTTGAGCAGACTCAATCTGGATCAGAACGACCTACCCTTCAAATTTTATCGGGGGGCAGGCTGCCCCCATTGCAACCACACGGGCTATAAGGGGCGTACCTCTATTGAAGAGACAATGATTATGAATGCCAAGATAAGAGAACTCCTTCAGTCTTCTGCCTCGGTCGATACCGTGAGGGAAGCGGCTGTGGCAATGGGCATGACCACCCTCGGTATTAGGGGTCTGGATAAGATAAAAGAGGGAATAACTACCGTAGAAGAGGTTCTGAAGGCGGTGCACCAAAAGGAAGAGTTGACGACCATTTGTAGGAATTGTGGAAAAGCAGTGAGCTTGGATTTCAAGGACTGCCCTTATTGCAAAAAGCCATTAGTTCCTAGCTGTGGCTCTTGTAAACGGATAGTGCAGCCAGAATGGGTGGTATGTCCTTACTGTAGAAATAATTTAGAGGCTGCGAGTTAGAGATTTCCCACCTGAACGCAAGATATTTATTTCGTAAATACTCAGGTTCATTGGTTCACGGTTCAGGGTTATGTCTGAGAAAAAAGCAGGTTTTGCGAAAGATTACGGGCTACAGAGACAGATGCTAAAAGTCTCCGAGTCATCAATGCGCAAAATTGCTGAAGGTTTTGATTTCGAATTTAATGCAGAATTCATACGATTTTCACGATATACGCCAAATCACTAACCGTGAACGTTGAACCTTGAACCGGACAACCTGACTGAGTAATCACTTTATTTCTTGACTATTCGCTTATCTTCTTTTATTTTTCCCTATAACTTCCACCTCCATCCACAGAAGAGGAATGTAAATGCAGTGTAAATACCACCCTGAGCGTAAGGCAGAGTTTTTCTGTGCCAGTTGTAATGCTCCTCTGTGCAAAGAATGCGCTGAAGAGGTTAAACCTGGCAGCTATCTCTGTTTTCAGTGTGCCATGATTCAGTCCGTTTCTGAGATCGGAACCTCTATTAAAGAGAAGCGGGAACAAGAAGAGAAGAAGAAAAAGAAGAGATGGGGTCCTTTTCAGTACTTTGTGATTGTTTCTTCTGTTTTGATCCTGGTGATGTGGGGATATATCATTTTCGGTGGCCAGGAGCTACCAGCCACAATAGCCACGGTGGATTATGGTAAACAGGGGAGGGTGCTCTTGTTTATGGTTGACGGTGCAGTCAAGCGCTATGCCCATTACGAACGGAATAAGTATCCTGAAAAGCTCACCGATCTCATCCCCAAGTATGTATCTCTGGAAGGGGAGCAAATCCTCCATTTAAAGCAACTATTGTATCAATTGGATCCAAAGGTAGGCTACCGTTTGTCTCTTGCGAGTCCCCAGCCGGGCGAAATGAATGTTATTTTGACCTCAAAGGGTGTTGAGTACACTGCTCCATCAGAGGAAGGCGCCAAATGAAAAAACAGGCTGGGTTCACGTTGGTAGAGTTAATGGTGGTGATAGCCATTATGGGTATATTGGCTTCTACTGCAGTTGGATTTGTAGCAAAATACCGGCAGCGGACCGTTGGATCTGAAGCCACGGTAATGATGAAGCAGCTTCTTGAGGCACAGATTATCTATTTTCTGGCCCACGAAGATTTTTTTCCGAAATGGGGGGACGCAGATATCTTTGTATGGAATAATGGCGTTGATCCCTCCCTAGGCGATCAGCAAAGAGCATTAAATGCCCTGAAGGTATCTATTCCGATCGGTCATTTACTCGACTTTCGTGTGTATCGTACTGCTGCCGGATCACCGGCTACGGTGGAGATAACATCTGCCGGGAACTTTGACCTTTTTCCTGGAGTCCCTCGGATCAAAGGAACTGTTGATAAAACGGGAAAAATGACGGGGCCAACCCCATTTTAGGCATAATTGATATTTTTCATTACGCTATCCAAGCACGGGAATGCACGAGGTAGATTCTTGTCTTTCCTGATCATTGTATTACCACTCGGTCATGTACATCTCCTTAACCATGCGTGTAGTATCCACTGGTAAACATGGACCTCAAACCTCTCTTTAACAATTTCATTACCAGCGGGATAAAATCCCAGGATTTAGAGCCTATAAAGAGGGTTAAGGTTCTGAATTTATTTCTCCTGATTCTTGCCGTTGGTGCACCTCTCTTCGGAATCTTCTATTTTTTCATCGGGGCTGATTTCCTCTTCTATGCCATCGTTATTGCCGCTGTCTTGTGGGTCTCGGATATTCTTCTTCTCAGATGGACCAAAAATATTAGCATTTCTGGAAATTTTGCTTTTTTCATTTTTTGGGCCACCCTTTTGCTCATCAAATGGAACACAGGCGGCATGAGCACAGGGAGTTTGATGCTTTTATCCTGGATATGGAATGTTGTCCTTATCCTGATGGCGGTTTTTATTACAGGCTATCTCGGAGGGACCATCTGGACGACGGTAATATTTATTGAAGCAGGCGTGCTAATCCATCTGTTTAGAATCGGGTACCAGTTTCCAGATCTCATACCGTTTGATATTTCACCCGCCTATTCCCTGGGCGCCTATTTGTCAGGACTTTTGGTGATCCTTGTCATTGCCTTTGTATACGAAAAGGAAAAAGATGATGTCGCTGATAGGGTGGGTGATATATCCCGCGCCCTTGTTGAGTCAAAACGGTATATTGATACCATCATCGCAGCATCTCCTCTGCCTACCTTCGTGATAGATGCGGGACATCGTGTTATCCAATGGAATCGTGCACTGCAAGAGATGACAGGTATCCCGGAAGAAGCAATGGCTGGCAAAAAGGCCCATAATGCCTTATATGCAGATGACCAGTGGAGTCTGGCTGACATCATTATAGAGAAGCCAGATTCTATAGAGAAAAGATTCTCTGAATCTATTGTATCCAAGACTGACAATGGAGCCTTTCAGATGGAAATGCATTTTCCTGCGATTCAAGAAGGTATTCGGGCAATGGTAACGGTCGCCCCCATTGTTGACATAAACGGCTCAATAAAAGGGGCTATAGAGACGATACAGAATGTAACGAATCTTTCGGGAGAGAAATACACATTACATGATAGCCTCAAACAGGCAGTTGAACTTTCACCACATCCTATTTTTGCGATTGATTCCACTGGTAGAATTAACTTTTGGAACAAGGCGTGCGAGAAATATTTTGGCTATTCTTTTTCTCAGATGGCAGGGAAAAGCCCCTTGACCTTGGTTGCAAAACCTGTCAGGAAATCCTTCAGGGAGACGGTGGTAAAGGTATTTAGAGGGGGAACGCGCACGGGAGAAGAGTGGAAATACTATTCAGCCCAAGGGGAGCCGCGGTATGTTCTGGCAAGTGCCTATGCTATCCAGGCCGGCGATAGGAAATCCAGGGAATGCGTAGTTGTTAATACCGATATGGCAAATCTGAAATCGAGAATGAACAAATTAGAAAGGGATGAAACAGAGGCCAATAAACGATTGAAAAGCCTGACCGGTGAATACGCCTTATTAAGAAAGAACCTGGCTACCTATATTCGTGGAAAGGGCGCAGGTGGATTTCACGAAGAACCTGATATAAGCAAGCTCAAGGCAGAGATGAAGAGCCTCAAGGAGGAGGTAGAAGATCTAAAAAAGGAATATTGAGATAGGTTGCGGTGGGGTGGCGTCTATGTAACCTCATAGACCATTATCTCTGCACTTTTTCCCTTAACCTTTTGTGGGCCGATTTTCCTTATTTCAAACCTGTCTTTGATAGCCTTGTAGGTTTCCTCTCCGATAAGGATCTGATTTGGCTTTGCAATTGACTCTAAGCGTGAGGCAATATTGACGGGGTCCCCAATAACCGTGTAATCCATACGTCTGGGTGATCCGATATTTCCTGCAACGACCCGCCCTGTATTAATCCCTATACGGATGTCGAATTTCCTTGTATGACCCTCTTTCTTGGCCATCATTGCTGCCAGTTTTTCTCTCATTTCTTTGGCTGCCAGAATTGCCCTTTCAGCATCGTCTTGTTTTTCCATGGGGGCACCAAAGACCGCCATGACTCCGTCCCCTATATACTTATCAAGGGTACCATCGTGCCTGAAAATAATGTCTGTTACCATAGAGAAATATTGGTTCAGAATCATATTTGTTTCTCGAGGAGGAATCTGTTCCGCAAGTTGAGTAAAGGCAATGATGTCTGTAAACACTATAGTTGCTGTCAACTCCGTGGGCTCCATCACATTGTCTATGGTCTCTTGGCTTCCCGTTACGATCATTTCTACTACCTGAGGAGAGAGGAATCTCTCCAGACGACTTCTCAGAATCTCTTCTTCCCGTATCTGTTCGTTAAGACTGGCCTGTTCAAGTATCATAGCCGACTGGCTTCCAATGGCCTCAAGGAGCTTGAGATCATCCTGGGTGAACTGATTATCGAACCTTACACTGTTGAGTCCGATCACACCAATAACGGTATTTTTTCTCCAGAGTGGCGCATACATAGCTGATCTGATTTTCTGGAGGAAGACGCTTTTGGAACCATCAAATCGGGAATCGGCCATAGCATTTGATGTTAGGATAGCCTCTTTATCATGTATTACTTTATCAATGATAGTGCGACTAACCTTTAATGTTTCTTTGTCTTTTTCTTTGTCATCTTTATGTTTGACTACCACAGGAGTGAGCTGATCTTCTTCTCCATCTCCAGTAAGGAGCAAAAAACCATAATCAGCATCAATAACCCGAAAGATGTTATCCATCATTCTTTTCAGGAGTTCCTTGAAATCGGTAATGGAGGTCAACTGGCTACTGATGTCGTAAAGCACCCGAAGCACCTTATTGCTTCTCTCTAGGATTTTTGAATCGGCCTCGGTCTTTTCGGATGAAGCAGTAATCACCCCTTCCTTTGGGAGCTTCATATCCCCAATAGACACTACTAGCTCGTCAGATTCACTAAGACCACTGCCTGAAGGGGTTCTTAGTATTTGGTTATGCTCTTTTTCATAGTCACTGTCGGTAGTTAGGACAAGAGAATCCTCAGGGGATGCACTTTCTTTTTTCTTGGTCAGGAACATGAGGTTTGTTCGACCGATTCTTATTTTGTCATTGTGTTTGAGGAGAACACTCTGAACGAGTTTTTCATTTACTTTTGTGCGATTGTAACTTCCAAGGTCGGTGAGAAGATAGCCCTCATTTGTTTTTTCAATCTGGGCGTGACTACGGGAAACGGCCTTATCAGAAGTGAGCGTAAGGTCACAATCCTCACCGCGCCCAATGGTAATCTTGTCCTTTGAGATTGGGAAGTCAAGACTTCGGCCATCATTCGTAATAAGATTTAGGCTTGGCATTATCTCTTTTCCACGTTTGTTAAGTGAAAAGACAGCAGAACCACTGTCATATTATCTCTCCCGCCAGCCCGATTAGCTTCTTGGATCAAGGAAAGTCCTATCTGATCGAGTGATTTGCTTTTAGGAGAAGTAATTTTTTCCACTATTTCCTCATCGCTCAACATATCATTTAATCCATCGGAACACATCAGATATACATCTTTTTCACGTATATCGACGCGGGAGAGATCAATTCTAATGTTTTCGGTGAGTTCTATACCGAGGGCACTCGTGAGAATATGCCTCTGGGGGTGGTGACAGGCCTCTTCCTTGGTCAAAAGCCCCATCCGTGCCTGTTCCCATGCCAGGTTGTGATCCTGGGTAATTTGCTCTATCTGTCCATCACGAATCCTGTATAAGCGGCTGTCTCCTATATTTACAACAGCTAGACGATCTCCTTCAACGATTGCTCCAACAAGGGTCGTTCCCATCCCTTTCATTGAAGGCTTCTCCTTGGAGCGATTGCGTATTTTGTCATTGGCACGGGCAGCAGCAGCAAGCAGACGGTTTTGCTCCAAACTCAGTTTTTTTCTATACGGGATGGGCCAGGTGATGTCTTCCGCCCGGGAACGAACGACAAAATCTTCCGCACTCTGCACTGCCATCTTACTGGCTATTTCACCTGAGGCTTGACCCCCCATTCCATCTGCTACCAAAAAAAGCTTTTCTTTCGGATTACAAAGATAGCTATCTTCGTTGTTTTTGCGGTGCTGGCCGGTATCGGAGGTTCCAAAAAATGTAAATTGCATACGAACTAGCTCACCTTGATTCTTGTTGCTGGTACGGGCTATTTTGGTTGCACCAAAAGAGATTATAGCGAATTTACCTGAAAAATGGGCAGTAAGTCAAGAGGTTATCAGGGCAACGTCAAAGTCCAGGGTATGGGTATCTTTTTTTTGGATTATACCCCACATAGCTTAGATGAGTGGGAGTTTCAAAATGGTTTATATAGATGAAGCCTATGATTCTAAGGCTTAGGGCTCAATAAACC
>JADFWK010000234.1 GCA_015223015.1 Pseudomonadota bacterium | reverse complement strand
TTAAGCCTCTCTGAGCTGTTTTACCGCTGAAACAACCTGCGATACCTTCTCACTGGCCTTTCCCTGAAGAAAAATATCCGTGATATGGTCAGTAAGGACGGTCCTCTCCAGGTTTATCTCGATTATCTTGGAACCGGCCTGTTTCGCCTGCCTCGGAAGTATGTTAAAAGGAGACACCACTGCCGAAGTGCCGACTATCAATAAGGCCTGACAGGTAGAGGCTAATTGGGAGCTCCTTGTCATGGCCTCAACCGGGATTCCCTCTCCAAAAAACACAACGTTTGGTTTCAGGATTTTTGTGCACTCACACCGAGGTGGATACTCCCCCTTCTTCTCTTGATAATCATACCTCTTGCCACACGACAGGCAGACCAGTGAGCGAGAGTTGCCATGATATTCGATAACATCCCGGGAACCACCCTCCTGGTGGAGATTGTCTACATTTTGGGTAATAACACTCTGAAGGAGGCCCATTCTTTCCAGCTCAGCTAAACCAAGGTGCGCCTCATTGGGCCTAGCACTGTCAACAGTCTCTTCCATTTCCTTTAGCATCTGCCAGACCTTTTCCGGATCTTGCTGAAAGGCCCAAATGCTAGCATATTCCTCCGGATCAAACCTATCCCACAGGCCACCTTTGCTCCTGAAGTCTGGAATGCCTGACTCCACTGAGATACCAGCCCCGGTGAGTGCTATGGTTAGTTTAGAATCCAGAATAATCCGGGCTGCCTTTTCGATCAATTCATCCATAAAACTAAATTAGGACGCAGACCCGCCTGCCGGACGGCGGGCAGGTTCTCGCAGATATCCGCTGAAAAATATATAATTAAAATCTTGATAATCTGCTCCCATCCGCGTCCAAAATGAAATTCGTTTTTTTGTAAATTTATCCTTTTAAATCATCTCAAGGCTGATATCAACAGACCTGGCAGAATGGGTAATGGCACCAACAGAAATCAGATTCACACCGGTTTGGGATATCTCCTCGATCGATTCCAAGGTAATGCCACCAGACGCCTCTAGCAGGACTCTGTCCCCGGCTATAGTGACCGCCTCCTTCGTTTCTTTGACAGACATATTATCCAAAAGAATTGCATCTGCCCCTGCCTCAAGAGCCTGTCTAAGTCCTTTGATATCGTCTACCTCCACCTCAATCCTTAGCGTGTGGGGCACGCTAGCTCTAATTTTTGCCACTGCCTTGGATATCGAGCCAACGGCAGCAATATGGTTATCTTTGATGAGAACCCCGTCAAAGAGTCCAAAGCGATGATTGAAACCGCCCCCCACCCTCACCGCATATTTTTCCAATACCCGTAAGCCAGGAGTTGTCTTCCTGGTATCAATCACCCGAACCTTTGAAGGATCTGTTTTTTC
Organism: Pseudomonadota bacterium; assembly: GCA_015223015.1. Classification (GTDB taxonomy): domain Bacteria; phylum Desulfobacterota; class DSM-4660; order Desulfatiglandales; family B25-G16; genus JADFWK01. Next base: position 10,292 of record JADFWK010000234.1, on the reverse strand, counting down.
AACATACCTCCTCGTAAGGGTAGCTATCCCGGAAAGGTGCTGCAAGAAATTGAGGGCTGTCCTTTCCCCACTCAGTATCCCGCATATCGATCCTTTCACTACACCAATATGCTTTCCCTTTGGCACTACATCTCCATCATGGAAATTGCACTCAACTGCTATTTCAGAATCAAGCCGGGATAGAACCTTTCCAAAAACCTCTATTCCCGCTAACACTATCTCTTCCTTTGCCAGAAGCCGTGCCTCCCCTTTTATGGATGGATCGATAATGGCCCAAGTAGTGAGGTCACCGGGCCCCAGATCTTCCTCTAAGGCCAGTTCAATTATCTTATCGATGAGGGGACGAGAGCCCGTATTCACTTGAGTCCTTCAAGAATAGTGAGGTTTTGGTTTAGTTTTTCTAGTTTGAGACCTATCAAATCCACTTTCTCTTTGACACCCTCTACTATAGAGGGAGGTGCCTCATTTAAGAAATCCTTGTTTTCCAGTTTCTTTCGAGATAGAGCCATCTCGCGCTCTATCTTTTTTATTTCCTTCCGCATCCTCCTTCTCTCATCCTCGTAATTGATCAGTCCTTCAAGGAGAACATGGACCTGGATATCGCCAAAAACATACGTAGCAGAGGATTTTGGTTTTTCTATGCCGGAAACAAAATCAATAGATTCAACCTTTGCCAGGCTGGTAATATAGGTAGCACTATTCCTAAGAATCTCTCTTTCCTTTGGCCCCTTTACATCTATGACTGTTTTTACAGACGTCTTTGGGGGAATGTTCATCTCTCCCCGGATATTCCTGATACCTGTTATTACTGCTTTGAGCAGATCCATCTGCTCGATTGATTCCATATCAGAGATGAATTCTGAAGGTTGAGGAAATGGGGCCACCATGACGCTTCCTTGTGTATGAGGGAGCCTTTGCCAGATCTCTTCGGTAATAAAGGGCACAAATGGATGGAGAAGCCGCACCACTCCACTCAACAGAATTTGCATCACAGACTGGGCCACCCCTATCCGTTTTGGATCCTTGCTATAAAGCTCAAGCTTTGCTACTTCCAGATACCAATCACAAAACTCATGCCAGACAAACTGATACGAGATGCTCGCCGCGTCATTGAATTCATACTTTTGAAAACGGTCGGCTACCTGTTCGGCCACCCGCCCTACCCTGGTCATAATCCAACGATCAGCCAGGGTAAGATCACTCTCTTCTATATAGGGGAATTTACTGTCATCCAGGTTCATAAACACAAATCTGGCAGCATTCCAGATCTTATTAATAAAATTCCTGTATCCCGCTATCCTTTCTTCTGAAAGCCTAATGTCTCTTCCCTGGATAGCCAATACTGCAAGGGTAAATCTAAAGGCATCAGTCCCAAAGCGGTCCAGGACCTCAAGAGGATCGATGATGTTTCCCTTACTCTTGCTCATCTTCTGGCCCTGCTCATCCTTGACCAGCGCATGGATATAGACATCTCGAAAGGGAATATCTCCCATGAACCAAATCCCCATCATCATCATTCTTGCCACCCAGAAAAAAAGGATATCGAAACCAGTTACCAGGACCGATGTGGGATAAAAGGTTTTCAGCTCCTCGGTCGAATCCGGCCAACCCAAGGTGGAAAATGGCCAGAGCGCCGAACTAAACCAGGTATCCAGCACGTCTGTTTCCTGCTGGAGGTTCGTGCTCTTGCAAGAATGGCATGCGCTCGGTTCCTCTTTAGAAACGATAACCTCGCCACAGTCTTGGCAGTACCACGCAGGGATCCGGTGGCCCCACCAAATCTGCCTCGATACACACCAGTCCTTAATATTGTTCATCCATTCGTAATAGACGCTCTCCCAATTGGAAGGTACTATCTTTGTTCTGCCTTCTTTCACAGCAGCGATGGCCTTTTCAGCAAGAGGGCCTATTTTGACAAACCACTGCTTGGAAAGAAGAGGTTCGATCATGGTTTTGCAACGGTAACAGTGTCCGATGGCATTTTGGTAGGGCTCTATCCTTTCAAGCAGGCCCGATTCCTTCAGGTCCTCGACAATTTTTTCACGGCACTCAAACCTGTCCATACCTTTGTAAGGACCTGCCAGCTCGTTCATTCGACCGTCGTCATCAAGAACCCTTATGCGTTCCAGGCTATGTGTGTTACCTATCTCAAAGTCATTGAGGTCGTGGGCAGGCGTAATCTTCAGGGCACCGGTACCAAACTCCCTATCCACATAGGCATCATAGATAACCGGAATAGGCCTGTTGAGCACCGGCAAGACGACGGAAAGGCCTGAAAGATCTTTGTACCGTTCATCTTCCGGATTCACCGCCACAGCACTATCACCCAACAGGGTTTCGGGCCGAGTCGTGGCCACAGTCAAATGGCCCTCCTGGTTTTCAAATGGATAACGAATATAATAGAGAAAGCTGTCCATCTCTTCATGTTCGACCTCAAGGTCAGCAAGCGCAGTGTGGCACCGGGGACACCAATTGATGATATAGTCACCCCGGTATATGAGTTCTTCCTCATAGAGACGTACAAAGACTTCCCTCACGGCCCTGGAAAGCCCCTCGTCCATAGTAAACCGCTCCCGCCTCCAGTCACAGGAACTTCCCAACCTTTTGAGCTGATTGATAATCATCCCCCCATATTTTTCCCGCCACTCCCAAACCAATTCAACGAACCTTTCCCGACCAATCTGGTGCCGATCAGTTCCTCTTAAGGCAAGATCTTTCTCCACGACATTCTGGGTGGCAATACCTGCATGGTCTGTGCCGGGTTGCCAGAGGACATTGTATCCCTCCATTCTTTTGTATCTGCACAGGATATCCTGAAGCGTGTTGTTGAGGGCATGGCCCATGTGCAAGCTTCCAGTCACATTGGGCGGGGGGATTACAATACAGAAAGGAGGTTTGTCTGTTTTGGTATCGGCATGAAACAGATTATGTTTCTCCCAATAGGCATACCATTTCTGTTCCACTTCACCAGGTTCGTAGGTTTTAGCCAAGCCGCTATTTTCCATTGTAAGATGCTCCCACCTGTTTGTTTTCCACTCTTGAGTCAAGATCAGGGTAACGTTAAGGTCCAGGGTATGGGTGTCTTTTTTTTGGTTATGCCCCTGGCCCAGACCTGGCTACCAGATGCCGGGCAGGCCTGGCTTATAGGGCATGAGTATATGTGCTATGTCTGCAAAATAACACTGCGAACATGCGATATTTCAGAAATCTCGCGCCTCCCGATCCCGTCCCGGTCTCGGGACGGGGAGGGCAGGCCTATGACATGGCCCTGACGTCAAGATATCTGCAAGTAGCCACACGTAAATGGGCACAATGACATTCTTGAAAACCTCTTTCATGTAGTGCCCTTGTGCCCATTAATTTCAAAATAATGTATCTCAACCCTCAGACATGATACTCTTTTTCAAGACATCTATCTCCTCCCTGATAATCTTTTCAGCCACTTCAGGAATAACGTTTCTGGCCACCCTTTCTAAAACATCGCCTACCACCTTTGTCAATAAGGCCTCAATCCTCTCTTCTGAGATTGGCAAAGCTCCCTCTTGTGCTAGCTCTTCCTTCAACTCAACCATCCCCTCAACGGGAGGCATTCCGGTCAAAATCTCCTCGGCGGGTTCCTCTATCCCTGGACCCTCACCCGTTTCCTCTGCAAATACGTCTTCTAACCCCTGTGCTTCATCTTCGGAAATCAATTCCTCCAGTCCCTCATCCAGCTTAATCTCTTCTTCCAAATCTAAAAAGGGTTCCTCTGGCCCCTCTTCAAGAGCCCCCTCCATCCTTTCCATGAGCACTGTGTCTTCACCAATTTCTTCCACTTTACCGGATGGATGATCAGGGACACGGCCAACGTCCGCAGCTGCCTCATCGACTACTTCTGTTAACTCAATCTCTTCCGCCAAACCGGTCTCCTCTTCCCCCTCGGATAACGGTGCTTGCTCTTCTTCGCCTTCTTCCTCCTCTAGTATCAGCTCTTCCAGGCCTTCTATTTCGCCTTCAACCGCTTCGGCTTTCTTCTGCTCGGCAACTACATCAGTAAGCTCTATGATCTCTTCTTCATTCTTAGATTCAGCCTCTTGCTTTTCTTCGTCCTCACCTAACAAATCCTCATCGAAGTCGAAATCCAGGAGATCTTCATCCTCGGCGTCACCGGCATTTTTTGATATGTCATCGTCCTTTGCCATGATCATCCCCCTATTTACGATCATTTATTATAATATGTTTTTATTGTTAACATATATCGGCAAGGACTGTCAATGCCTTTAGAAGACACACTAATTCAGCACGTTTCAGTATACCTCCCGTGGATTGCGACCGGATAAGTGAAGCTCCCCGCGCTTCCGCACAGGGCATCCTGGCGAAGGCAAGTGAAAAGACCCTTACGTCTTCGTCAAGTCATAGCGGCCAGCAGAAATAATGCTATCGGCAATCGCTCTCCTCAAGACAGTAGTGTTTACTGGGGTGAAGCGTGCGAATTTTTTTACACCCATGAGCTGGGTTCTCAGCTCTTCACCCTCACTGATGGCAGCAAAAACCTGTCTGGCCATTAAATCCACCCGCGGAAATGAATCATTGATATACACCTGGGTGGCGGCAATGTGAATCTTGGACTTATCTTCACCATCCTTTTGGATTTTTTTCAAGGTTCTCAAAAGAGCACTCTCCATAGCAAAAATCTCGATAATCATATCGGCTATCAGGGCAACAACTTCCTGCTCATTTGCAAGTTTATCCATATATTTCTGGGTTGCCGCACCAGCAGCCAAGAGAGCCATTTTTTTTGCATTGCCAACCATCTTTTGCTCTTTTTCAAGGATCCCCTCTTCTTCACCCATGGTCGGCCGGTAGCTCATAAGCTCTTCGGTGAGTTTTTTGATTACCTCAAGGAGTGGAAGCTCCCCCTTCATGGCACCTCTCATGAGCATGTCAACTATTAGCAAACGGTTAATCTCATTGGTTCCTTCCCAGATCCGGTTGATCCTTGAATCTCTGTAGGCACTCTCTACCTTGTTGTCCATAATATACCCATAACCGCCCATGATCTGTACACATTCATCTGCAACATAATCCAGCATCTCCGAACCGAAATTCTTATTTATTGAGCACTCTAGGGCGTATCTTCTGAGGGCCTCGCCAGTTTTTTTGCCTGCATCCTCTTTGGTAGGATCAATTCCCTCTAAGCCCAAATTAAGCAAACCTGCAGTGCGATAGACCATACTCTCCGTAGCATATGTCTTAATAACCATCTCTGCAATCTTATGCTTTATCAGGCCAAAGTCGGAAATTGATCTCCCGAACTGGACTCTGCTCTTAGCATATTTGACGCCTTCGGCAATCAGAAGCTTGGCTCCGCCAACCGTGCCAGGACCCAGCTTGTATCTGCCAATATTTAGAGTATTGAGGGCCACGACATGGCCACGGCCAATTTCTCCCAAAATATTTTCCACCGGCACCTTGACATCCTGGAATATGATAGATCTAGTAGAGCTGCCATGGACTCCCATCTTTTTCTCCTCCTCGTCCACTGAAACACCATCCCAACCACGCTCCACAATAAAAGCGGTAAACTTCGTTCCATCAACTTGGGCATAGGTGAGGATGAGATCAGCAAAACCGGCATTAGTGATGAACTGCTTCTGTCCATTCAGGATGTAATATTTTCCATCATCGGACAAAACTGCCGTGGTTTCTGCAGTTAGCGCATCGGAACCGTGTTCGGGCTCTGTCAGCCCAAAGGCACCGATCATCTCACCGGTGCACAATTTTTCGAGATATTTTGCCTTCTGATCCGGAGATCCGAAAAACACGATAGGGAGACTTCCAATACCTGTTTGCACTCCAAAGGATATATCGAATCCGGATATTCCCCGGGTGAGCCTCTCACTAACCAGGACAGTGCTAATATGATCGAGTTCCGAGCCTCCATAGATCTCTGGAATGTCTGCGGAGAGGAAGCCAAGTTCCCCTGCCTTTCGTAACATGGTCTTTATCAGTTCAGGGTTAAGCTCCTCAAGCTCTTCCCTTCGGGGCTCAATCTCACCCAAGGCGAATTCCTCAGCCGATTTGCCGATGAGACGATGTTCGTTGGTGAAATCCTCCGGAGTGAATATCTCCTCCGGTAGAGCATCGGTTATCAAGAACTCCCCACCTTTAAAAAGTTTTTCCTTGGCCATGTTCATCACTCCTCTTTTAGTTAATAGTCCTCTATCTCAAAGATCGCAGCGGCCCCCATGCCAAACCCGATACACATGGAGACTAACCCCCATCGGACCCGCCTCTCTTGCATTTCATAGATCAATTGCGTGGTCAATTTCGCACCGGTGCAACCCAGAGGGTGTCCCAGTGCAATGGCACCACCATTCACATTGGTAATCTCTTCATTGATGCCGAGCTCTCTAATACAATAGATAGCCTGGGCTGCAAAGGCCTCGTTCAGCTCAATCAACTCCATCTGATCGAGGGTCATACCGGCGACCCTCATTAGTTTTGGAATCGCCACTGAAGGCCCCAGCCCCATGTATTCGGGCGGGCATCCCTCTGCCACATGGTACCGAAAGGTAGCCATGGGTTTCAAACCCAGTTCTCTGGCCTTTTCCTTGGACATCAGCACAACCCCTGAAGCTGCATCACTGGTCTGTGAAGAATTGCCGGCTGTCACGGTTCCATTTGCCCTAAAGGCCGGGGGAATCTTTGAAATACCCTCCTTGGTTGTGCCAGGCCGCATACCCTCGTCTGTGTCAAAGATAATCTCTTCATACTCAAAATGTCCGTTAGGCAACTGCTTTTGTTTTTTTACCTTCAGAGGAACAATCTGGGTCTTGAAGCGACCTGCCTTGATGGCTGCTTCAGCCTTCTGCTGGCTCCTGGCCCCGAATTCATCCTGGTCATCCCGGCTGATCTCATACCGTTCGGCCACATTCTCAGCAGTCAACCCCATCCCCGTAAAGGCTCCCGGTCGTAATTCTACGAGTGCCGGATTCGGATACATCATACTCCCGCCCATGGGAATCTGGCTCATACTCTCCACGCCACCGCTGATCACCACATCAGCGTATCCACACATGATTTTTTCGGCACCGATGGCAATGGCCTGGAGACCTGAAGAGCAGAACCTATTGACGGTCATGCCAGGAATGCGATCGGGCCACCCCATGGACATAACCAGGACTCGTCCGAGATTGAGCCCTTGAGTAGCCTCAGGGAAAGTGCATCCGATAATCACATCATCAATAAGCATGGGATCCAGGTTCCCTGCCCTTTTTATCAAATCAGTGAGTACTGCGGTACCCATGTATTCGGGGCGTGTATCTTTTAGTATTCCTCGAGGGGCCTTTCCCGCTGCTGTTCTGCAAGCAGCAACAATCACGGCTTCTCTCATGATCTTCTCCTCCCTACTGGTGTTTCTTGTGTTTCTGGGGCCTATTGGGTTCATTGCGTTCGTTTTTGTAGAAAGTTCAAGGTGGTATTTGCATTAGGCACTTTGTTTCGTTGTAGGTATTTTAGGGACAACAAACCCTAGTTTCTCAGCGGTTTACCGGTGTTCAGCATGTGCTGAATCCTTGCCTGGGTCTTGGGATCTCCGGACAGACTCACAAAGGCCTCTCGCTCCAGATCCAGGAGGTATTGCTCACTCACCTTGGTATCCGCGAGTACATCTCCCCCACACAGGACATAGCCCACCTTGGTGGAAACAGTTACATCGTGCTCGGTGATGTAGCCTGACTCATGCATGGACCACAGACCAAGCTTGATCATGGCGAAGGTATTCTCCCCGGCCACGCGGATGTCATCTCTGGGACAAGGCTGTTGGTAGCCTTCTATGTTCATTGCCAGAATCGTCTTTTTGGCATCTTCTATCAGGTAATCCCGATTCACGGTCATCTTATCAGTGGGTCTCAGGTATCCGAGCTTGACTGCCTCAGGCCCAGACGTTGACACTTTGGCCATGGCTATGGTCTCAAAGGCCCTGGCAACAAAGGGCATCAACTCGATCTGTTTCGGATAAAGCCCACCCTTCTGGACCTCGAAGAGGTGTTCGGTGTTGCGGAGGAGCAACTCCTTGGTCCCTCCTCCAGCAGGAACCAAACCCACGCCAGCTTCCACAAGGCCCATATAGGTCTCAGCGGCAAAGCGAACACGATCCGAGGCCATACAGATCTCACAACCTCCACCGAGGGCCATCCCGGCAGGTGCAGCCACCACGGGTTTATCCAGATATTTGAGCTTCATTAAAGAATCCTGAAAGGTCTTGACCATCCACTCCAGTTCATCCCATTCCTCTTCCTGTGCCGTAAATAAAATCAAAGGGAGGTTAGCCCCGGCGGAAAAATTATTAGCATGATTCGCTATCACCAACCCTTGGAAATCCTTGCTTACGATGTCGGCGGATTTAACGACCATTGCAATGATATCATCTCCCATGGCATTCATCTTGCTGTGGAATTCCAGGCAAGCCACCCCATCGCCGATGTCGATCAGGCTGGCACCCTTGTTTCCGGCCACCATTTTTTCCCGATCCTTGAGGGTTGGCAAGAGAATGATCCCCGGCTTGACCGGTACCTCCTTGTAATCCTTGGAAGCAAGATCATAGGAGTAAAGCGTACCGGCTTCTCTCTTGTAAAAGGACTCTTTTCCGCTTTCAAGCATCTCCTGGATCCACACAGGGATCTGGTAGCCGGCCTCTTTCATTTTGGCCACCGACTGGCCCACCCCGAGGGTATCCCAGGTTTCAAAGGGGCCCATCTTCCACGCAAAACCCCATTTCATGGCATTATCTACATTTACAATGTTGTCAGCTATTTCGGGAATACGGTTGGCTGAGTAGATGAGGATTTCAGTCAAGGTGCGGAAGGTAAACTGCCCTGCGACATCTTGAGCAAAAAACAGCGATTTTATCTTTGCGGAAGTACCTGAGATATTCTTAGCTGTCTCCAAAGAGGCCAGCTTTACCTTTTCCTGCGGCGTGTGCTCAAGCGTCTTATAGTCCAGGGACAGGATCGCCTTTTTTCCTTCTTTGTCCTTGGTTTTCTTGTAAAAGCCAAGGTTGGTCTTACTACCAAGCATGTTCTTTTCGATCATTTTTTGAATGAACTCAGGCGGTGTGAACATCTCTCGTTTTTCATCGTCAGGCGCGCCTTCGTATACATTACTGGCCACATGCACGATGGTATCGAGGCCAACCAGGTCTGCCGTCCTAAAGGAAGCACTCTTAGGGTGCCCTATTACAGGACCAGTCATTTCGTCTACAGCTTCAATGCTTAGCCCTAGGTCAATCATTGCCTGCATGCTATAAAGCAGGCCAAAAATGCCGATCCGGTTTGCAACAAAATTCGGTGTATCCTTTCCGTAAACAATCCCCTTTCCCAGTACGTTCTCACACGTTTCCGACAAGATCTCGATAACCTCGGGGAGTGTATCAGGCCCCGGCACGATCTCCAGAAGTTTCATATACCGCGGAGGATTAAAAAAATGGGTAATCGCAAAATGGCTTCGAAATGCCTCAGTCCGGTCTTCACACATGGCCCTGGCCGGTATGCCGGAGGTGTTGGAGGTAATAATGGTTCCAGGTTTCAAAACAGTTTCAATCTTTTCAAAAACGCTCTTTTTGATGTCCAGCCTTTCCACCACCACTTCAATGATCCACTCGGCATCACTGAGCCATGTGAGATTGTCTTCCAGATTTCCGATGGTGATCAGTTTAGCGTCTTGTGGTATATAAAAAGATGCCGGTTTTGACTTCAGTGCCCCATTTAGTCCATTCTGTGCCAGTTTGTTTCTGAACGCTTTGCTCTCCTTGGTAAGCCCCTTTTTCTTATCATCGTCTGTGAGTTCAGGGAGTACAATATCGAGAAGAACTGTATCGATACCTACATTGGCCAACTGGGCGGCTATGGTTGCCCCCATAACGCCAGCTCCAATGACCGCGCACTTTTTGATAGCCCTGTCCATGGATAACCCTCCTTTTTTGCGAGCAAACCCCTCGGCGCCTTTTGCGACCTTTCCTATCCAAGAAAACCGGTCAACATGAAAGGCTAGTCAAAAATGAATGAACTGTCATTCATTTAATTTACAAGCTATCATCGTGAACCATTAAAGTCAACCAAATTTTGGGAACCCTCCAGGGAAATATCCCGGTTTTTCGCGCTCCGGCAGAGCTAACCTTCGGGGAAAATCTATCTCCCTGTTACCGATGTTTTTTTCTCTTCTTTACCCGAACTTAGTTCGCTTCGCTCCCGCCCGCCTCGCCTGAGCGAGAGCGATGGCGGGCAGGCACAATTGGAATGTTGGCCTGCCCT
>JADFWK010000233.1 GCA_015223015.1 Pseudomonadota bacterium | reverse complement strand
TCCGATGCGCTCAAGAAGGTTGCAGGCAAAAAATTGCGCACCGTTTTGAGCGCTGTATCCTCAAACAGGGTAATTGCCTGCGCTACAGGGACAGCTGTTACCAGTGTGGTTCAAAGCTCAAGTGCTACTAGTGTTATGCTGGTGGGTTTTGTTGATGCCGGTCTCATGACACTCACGCAGGCAGTTGGGGTGGTGTTGGGGGCCAATATCGGTACCACGGTAACGGCCCAGCTGATAGCCTTCAATATAAGTAAGTATGCCCTGCCCGTTATTGCAGTGGGAGTATTATTAAGATTCTTTTTTGCCTCAAGAAAATGGCAACAGTGGGGAGAGGTCTCACTGGGGTTTGGTATCCTTTTCTTCGGGTTGGCCACCATGAAAGCCGGCCTTGCTCCCCTCAGAGAGGCACCTGGCTTTATTCATTTCTTAACCAACTTCCAGGGTCAAAACTTCAATGAGATCCTTCTCTGTGTCCTTGCCGGTGCAGCTCTCACCATGGCTGTACAGAGTTCAAGCGCCACGGTTGGCATAACCATGGCACTAGCCAGCCAGGGGTTACTCAGCCTTGAGGGCAGTGTGGCCATGATTTTAGGTGAAAATATCGGTACAACTATCACAGCACAACTCGCGAGCATTGGCTCCAATCTCAATGCCAGGCAGACAGCAATGGCCCATACCCTTTTTAATGTTTTGGGTGTATTCTTAATACTGCTGATCTTTCCTTATTTTGTACGTACGGTGGCCTTTCTAACTACACACTTTTTGGCTATTGGGGGCCCTGATTTTCTTTTAGGAGGAGAGAAGCCATTTATTTCCCGCCATATTGCCAATGCCCATACGCTTTTCAATGTCATCAGCGCCATTTTTTTCCTCCTTGTTCTCCCGTACCTCGTTAAAATCGCTATCTGGTTGACCCCTCGGGGGAAAAAAGAAGCCGTTGATGAGATCTATCATATCAGGTATCTGGACCGACGCTATCTTGACTCACCAGAAGTGGCACTGGTGCAGGCGTGGCAGGAGGTCACCAGGATGGGGGAAGAGGCTCAAACCATGTTTGATGAGGTAATTGGCGCCCTTAAGATAAGAAACGCAAAGAAACTGGCGAAATGGAAGGCTCGGGAAGATGTGCTGGATAATCTGCAAAAAGAGATCATGGATTTCCTGGTAAAGGTTATGCAACAGAATATCATTGTTGAGGAATCCAAGGAAATAACCTCTCTGTTGAGGATGACCAACAATATTGAGAGGATTGGTGATGAGGTGGAAGATATCGCCGAGGCACTCGAGAGGATGATTGAAGAGAAGCTTTACTTCTCAGAATTCGCGATTCAAGATTATGTGAACATAGCTTCTGAGGTCAGGGAATTCCTGGTACTTGTTCTCACCGGAATCAAAGAAGAAAACAAACAGATCATGCCGGAGGCAGTAAGATTACTAAAGAATATTGGTCGGCTGACTGAGGACATGAAATCGAGTCACCACACTCGATTATTCGAGGGTACATGCGAGATAGATAGAGGTATGATCTTTATTGATATCTTGGATGCCTTTGAGAAAATGGGCGGCTTTTGCTACAACCTGGCACAGGCAGTAGCAGGTGTTAAATAGGAGCAATAACATCTGGCAGGTAGAGGATGATTCCCCCTCAGCATCATGGCTGGCAGGAAAGCTGGGGATATCCAAGCTGCTTGCCACGCTTTTGATTCACAGAAACGTATCCACTCCGGATGCAGCACAATCCTTTCTTTTCCCAAAACTCGGCGCATTACGAGATCCATTCCTTTTCAAGGATATGGACCGGGCAGTTGAGCTGATATCCACTTCCATAGAGAACAAGAAGAGAATAACCGTCTACGGTGATTACGATGCAGATGGAATAACTGCAACGGCTCTGTTGGTCGATTTCTTCTCGCAATTTGAAATCCCAATTTCCTTTTATATCCCTCACAGACTGGAAGAGGGCTACAGCCTCAATGACGCGGCAATCAGAGAGATAGCTACAGGCGATACGCAGCTCATTATTACTGTTGACTGCGGTATCAGTTCCCCATCTGAAATAGACTTGGCTAAAAGCCTCGGGCTGGAAGTCGTTGTTACAGACCACCATCAACTTCCAGCCCATTTTCAACCACGGTGCCCCACGATTAATCCATTTCAGCCTGATTGCCCTTTCCCTTTTCAGGGACTCTCCGGGGTTGGTCTCGCCTTTTACCTGGTCATAGCTATACGGGCAGACTTGAGAGAGAGCGGCTACTTTGGGAGCAAGGGTGAACCTGATTTACGGCCCTATCTTGACCTTGTTGCACTTGGTACCGTGGCTGACATAGTTCCTTTGCTCGAGGAAAACAGGATCCTGGTGAAAAACGGCCTCTCCATATTGAGAGAGAGCCAGAGGCCTGGAATCAAGGAATTATTACGGGTTTCAGGCATAAACAAGGATCGGGAGATAACAACGTATGATATTGCCTTTAAACTGGCCCCAAGGCTTAATGCCATGGGGCGTTTGGGATCAGTAACAAGGGCAGTTCAGCTGCTGACAACGGATAATGAGAAAGAAGCCGCTGAAATTGCCACTCACATGGACTCCCTGAACACGCAACGGCAGGCCATCGAAAGCAGAATCCTCTCTGAGGTTCGGGAAAGGATTACGAGGATCGATGATTTGGAAAGACAACAAACAATTGTCCTGTCTGACCCATCGTGGCATCGGGGAATAGTTGGCATCGTGGCCTCCAAAATTGTGGAGGAGCACTATCGTCCCACCTTGATCCTCGAAGCTGAAGGTGAACTCCTGAGAGGATCGGGGAGAAGCATAGATGGTTTTGATCTGTATCAGGCCCTTTTTGATCTGAGTGGCCTCTTGAAGCAATTCGGGGGTCATGGCCACGCAGCTGGAGTTAGCATTGAAACTAAAAACCTCAGAGAATTCTGTAAAAGGTTCGAGGAGCTTGCCAGAAAAAGGATAGATCCAAAGGATATGGCCCCCAAAATAGACGTCGATGCCAGGTTAGGCCTGGAATCCATTAGTCCGCGGCTTCTCAGGGAGTTGGAGATGTTACCGCCTTTTGGTGATAAGAATCCTCAACCTATTTTCTGGGCTGGTCCGCTAGAGGTTGTGTTCTCCAGAGTAGTGGGAAACGGTCACCTGAAACTGAGAGTAAAGGAAAAGGGGATTACGTTTGATTGCATAGCGTTTGGAAAGGGTGCCTTCCATCCTCTTGGGGGGAAATCAGTGGATATACTCTTTCACGTAGGAACTAACACCTGGCAGGGAATAGAGTCGATTCAGCTAATGATAATTGATCTAAAGGTTAACCCGGGTGGAGATGTGTGATAGGGGATGTGCGATGTGAGCCTGGGCTGTTTATCGCGCAACTCTAAAAACCCAACAAACCCGATTGCTTCTTAGGATTAAGGAAATAGTTTGGCAGCCTCTTCAATGTCTTCTGGAGAGAATATGAAGAGGGATTTCTCCCCGCCTGGCAGAGCAGAGCCATAAACATAGTTGATATTTATCTCTTTCTTACCAAATGTTTCTGCCATTTTGGAAAGGGTGCCGGGTTTGTTATCAATAGTGAGGGCAATCACCGGCATTACGTCAAAGATGTAGTCACCCTTAGCCAAGAGATCAACTGCCTTATCAGTCTGATCCACCAATAACCTGATCAGGGCAAATTCTGCTGAATCTTTCCTCATTGATCCATAACTCGCAGCAGGGGCAATCCTTTTCAGCGATTTCCCTCTGGCCCTAAAGAGTGCCTGCACATATTGTGATGCATCCTGAATAGTGAGGGCATCGATGTTGATTCCTGCCTGAGACAATGTTTTGGAGAGCTTACCCAACTCCCCCGGAATATTCTTTAAAAAAAGTGATATTTCTGTTCTGACCATCTTTCAAACCCAGTCTATCTTTATCTCTCACCCATGTAGCCCTTCAGATACTTAAAGAACTCCGAATCCGTTGAAAGAACCAGTGTGCTGTCTTTGTCCAGAGCCTCTTTATAGATATCGAGTGTGTTGATAAAGGAGTAAAAATCAGGGTCCAATCCATAGGCCTTGGCATATATCTTGGTAGCCTCGGCGTCTGCCTTCCCCTTTATCTCTTGGGCCTTTCTGTATGCCCCGGAAGTGATCCGTTTCATCTCCTTTTCTCTATCACCTTCTATCTTCCTCGCCTCTCCTTTGCCTTCAGATCGAAACTTCTCAGCTATCTGCTGCCTCTCTGCGATCATCCTTTGGTACACCGATTTTCTTACCTCTTCAACATAATTTAATCGCTTTATCTTAACATCTACCAGTTCTATACCGAATTTGGCCACCTTTGGCTGCGCCTGTTCCATGATACCCTTGGTAATTTTGGCCCTCCCTGTTTTGACTTCACCCAGCGACCTAATGTCCTGCACCTCATCTATACCTGCTTCAAAGGTATCCAGTTCCCTGTTGGTCATGCGCACGGTTTCAATCAGGGGGAAGGAGGTAATAAAGTTCCGTACCGCAGGATCAATAATGTCATCCAGCCTGCCGAGGGCGGCAATTTCGTTGTTGACCGTCTCAAAAAACTTGAGGGGATCAACGATCTTCCACCTGGCAAAGGTGTCTACCCATATAAAGGTCTTGTCCAGGGTTGGAATCTGACCGGGGTCTCCGTCCCATTCCAGGAGATTTTTTCGAAACCGGTTTGCCTGCTGGATAAAGGGAATCTTAAAGTACAAACCGGGCTCCTTTATTGGTTCTCCAATCGCCCTACCGAACTGGGTAACCACTACCTGTTCAGTCTCGTCCACAACATACAGTGGCCCAGAGAGGAGAATGATTATTATGATAATGATCCCAGCGTAGATAATTCCTTTAGATTTCATTTCTCAGCCCCCTTTTCCCTCCCTAAATTGAGCAGAGGGAGGAAATTTTTTTGCTCTGCATCGATGATATACTTGCTTCCCAGTCTTGGAAAAAGATCCTTCAGGGTCTCAAGATAAATACGTCTCCTGGTTACATCCTTTGCCTTTGCATACTCAGCATAGACGGAGAGAAATCTGGACGCATCGCCTTTGGCCCTGTTAACTCTGTCAAGGGCATAGCCTTCGGCAGCCTTGACGGTCTTCTCGGCATTTCCCTTGGCCGCTGGAACGGCCTTGTTGTATTCCTCCCTGGCCTGGTAGACCATCCTCTCCTTTTCTTGAGTTGCCTGATTAACCTCATTAAAGGATGGCTGAACTGTCTCAGGGACATTTGTCTTCTTCATCTCAATGGTGACCACATTTATACCGGTTTGCGCTTCATCCATTTCCTGTTGTAAGAGAACTTTCGCCTGGTCAGCAATCTCCTCCCTCTTGCTGATTACCTCATTGATGCTTCTATCTCCCACCACCAGTCTCATGGTGGACTCAGCTAGATCCCTCAAAGTAGCATCTACATTCCTGACCTTGAAGAGATAGTTATAGGGATCCTTGATCCGGTACTGCACTATCCAGGGGACCACAGCAACATTGAGATCACCGGTAAGCATGAGGGATTCATTGAGGTAGGCCGTGGATCTGGCATACTGGGTCCTGACTCCGGGCCTGACAGTCCGCAGGCCGAATTCTTCTTTCTTGACAAGTCTCACCGGTACCTTTGTCAGTTTTTCTATTCCCCAGGGAAGCTTGAAACTTAGTCCGGGAGGGGCTGTTCTGATGTATTTACCAAACCTCTGTATAATACCCACCTCATTGACACCAATGGTATAGAAAGAAGACGATACAATAATCAAGATTATCACAATACCGATTATTATCCAGAATCCCGGCAGTTTCCCCTTGAGTCCCTTAAACTTGTCAAAAACCTCATCCATCTGTGGATTGCCACCCTTGCCCATCTTTTGTTTTTGAAGCTTATCCCAATCCCAAGGCATAATTTTTCACCTCTCTCATAGATTATGAGAGAATGGTAATAGAAAAAAAGGGTTGCGTCAAGAAATAAAATAAAGGATATTGATTATCCTCAACCAGGGGGATAAGGACATATGAAAAGGCATACAAAATCATTTACTCATATTAAGGAGGTAATAGACGATCTCTTCATAACATCTGCTCTACGGATAAATCTTGATGATGCAAGGATCTGGAAAATCTGGGATCGTGTTGTGGGGAAAGACATTGCAGAACATGCCCGGCCTTCCACGATAAACAGAGGTATCCTTTTAGTTAAGGTTACCGATAGCGTATGGGTACAGGAGCTCGAGTTCATGGCCGAAACGATAAAAGATAAGCTTAATAACAGGCTTCGAACGGATGCCGTAAGAAAAATACGGTTTAAGGTAGGTACCCCTCAGGAAAATAGAGAGATAACGAAAGGCAAATCAAAGCAAGAGATTGGTCAGGGGCCTATCGCCGAAGAACAGAGGGACATGGGTGAAATCCTAGCACGGGTCAAAGATAAGGAGCTCCGTTCATCCCTTGGCCGATTCATGAAGGTGGCGGCAAAAAAAAGATAATGCCCGTTGATCGTTGTCAGTTGTCTGGTAAAGGAACTTAATCTTATTCTGCCATCGACTCCTGACAGGCTGTTGCCGTAATCCCTTTGAGCGGTCATTAAAACGTTTTTTGCCAAGAAATCTTGGCGAAGTGGAAGATAAGCGATGTCAACTGTTTGAGCC
>JADFWK010000232.1 GCA_015223015.1 Pseudomonadota bacterium | reverse complement strand
TGATTGATTGAATTGAAGAATTTCCTTTTTAGGATAGGAAGTATAGGAAGAAATAGAATTATGTGTCAAGGGAAAAGGGGCCACTGTGTTAGCTTAATGAAATTGGCTCGAGATTTTAGGTCCCTTTGATCTCTCTGCAATTCAGATAGGTGCCTATGAGCCGCGATGGTTCATGCGGTATCACCATATTTCTCCAGAGGAGGCCTTGCAGATTCATCTGGATATCCGCTCCAGAAAATCGGTGGCTATCCACTGGGGTACATTCATACTCACCGACGAACCCCTCGATGAGCCACCCCAGAGGCTCAAGAGAGCTCTCGAGAGAAAAGGGGTTCCCAGAGAATCGTTTCTTATTCTCATACATGGGCAAACAATTGTCCTTAACTAATGCCTCATGAGTGGCCATGCTTTTCCTGTAGGATTTTTCAGATGTCACCTATCCCCTAGATAGGCACCTGGGCATCATGCACCCGAAATACCTTGTTGAATCTTCCTTCGGTGCACTGAAGGCATTGGGGCTGCATTTAAACGTGAAGCAGAATGATTTGACGAGACGACTACGTTTGCTTGGGCATTCTTTTGGTGGGGGAGCGGCATTGCAATTCGCGGCCGCTGTTGATGCGGAGCGAATTGTACTTATTGCCAGGTTTCAACGAACTTGGAGGTGGTGAGATCAAACAGGGTTTCTGGGTGATGGATGGCATCAGAAATTTACCCACCCCTTTATGGTCACATAGGCCTGAACTTTGTTGTCATCCTCGTCATCTTCCGGCCTGTCAGATACATATACTATGCCAACTCCAGGCGAAAAAGCGAGATAGCGGAGAATTTTCATTGCATAATTCACCTCGACTCCATAGGAGTTGATCCATCCACGGTCGTCTCCACGGCCCGCATCGTCCCAAGTCCGCCCGCCCTCATAAAAAACCTCAGCAAAAAGCTGCCTGGAGTAAAATGGAAAAACCCCTTCCCGTCCTTTTGAGAAGTCTATAAGTGGGAAACGGTAAGCGAGGGCTGCCTTAAGAATCCTGTCGCCAGTCTGGAAATTAGATTCATACCCCCTGAGGCTCAAGGTACGCGGTATGCCCGGTGAATCCTCTTGGATAAGGCTGCCTAGGCCTCCAAGACCAAAAAGGCCTTGTGCTGTGCGATCGCCTGTACCATATCCAAAGGCTGCGGAGGCCTTGACAACATGGTTCTTCAGTCTTAGTACTGAAAGGTACTCATTCCAGTTTGCCACGTAGCGAGACCTGGAAAGCTCACCGCCAAGTGCTGGTCTGGACACCTCGCCCCCAACTGAAATCAGTCGTCCGTCCTCGATCGAACTGCTTCTCCCGAAATAGTCACCGTCAAAATAGTTTACTCGGCCCCAGACGAGGCCCTCATTCTTTATTGTAGGTTCAACCGATAGGATCACGCCCCTGCGTTTTTCTTCGACCTCCTTGATAAAATCTCTGGTTCTATACTCATAGCCTGCTTCTAAAGTGATCTGACGCTCCAGCTTGAGATAGGGGAATTCGGCAGCTATTCCGTACCTTTGTATTTCCTCGGCATGGTCGAAGGCGGTCGTCTGGTTAGATTCCACAAGCAAGTCTGGAAATACCTCCTGGTCAGCCACGGCGTAGAGGTGTAACTGTGGGATAAGCCCTCTATAGTAATAATGGACTGCACCTAATTTGGTGTCGTACTCCGATTCCCACCCGACGAGGAGTTTTAGTTCCTGAAAGCCGGTGGGATCGGAAAAGGACGCTCCCACACCTCCTTGTACCCCGTCAGTACTGGCAGTGAGCCATGGCGACCAGTAATCAAACCGAGAATTGGTGAAAGAATTATATTTTTTTGGCTCGACCATTTCCTCACGTGTTTCCTGCACCACCTTTTTTGACCCTTCTTTTTCTTTCTTGAGCCATGTGGGACGTTTCCCACCTTTCCAGGTAGGCTTTATTGTGGGCAGATCCTTTCCAAAGAATTGATTTGGGTTGTAGGGTATCAGTGTCAAATACGGTCCCTGGCCATCATAACCTGTGGCACAAATGAACTTTCCATCGCGGGAAAAGGATGGAAAGAAGAGCCCTCCGGTTACATGAGTCAGTGGTGTGGGAAGCTTTCCATCTCGAGCCCTGATTTCGTAGAGGTTGTAGACACCGTTTAAGTCACTGCCAAATATCAGCTTTTGTCCACTCGGGTGCCACGTTGGCGAGATAATCTGATCTTTGCTCTCGAGGAGAATACGAACGGTATTGGCCTTACGGTCGTAAAGCTTCAGCAAAAAACCATCGTCGTTTGCCTCCACAAAGGTTATGCTCTTACCATTAGGGGAATACCTGGGGCTGGAAAAGTCGTATTGTAGGGGGGCCTTAGCCAGCACTTTCTCACTAGCAACAGTATAGTCTTGATCGAGGCAGAGTTCCAGAAGGTAGGCCGTTCCTCCCCTCTGGCTTACCGCCGCGAGTCTGGTTTCGTCTGGGGAAAGGTCAATAGCCCGGTAGCGACCCCGGTTGGTTACTAACGTGTCCTTTCCGGTATCCGGATTGTATCGCCTGATTTCATACCAGATATTCTCATAGTTTTGGACATTCAGTCTGGTGTACAGTATAAGTCTCCCGTCTTTTGAGGCGGTCAGGCTTCCTGAGGGAGATGTTGCGATTGCCTGGGGAATCTTTTTGAGCTTTTTGATATCAGGATCGTAGGTATAAAGCGTGTTTCTCCGCTCTTCTTCATTAGCAAGGAAATAGACCTTGTTTCCTGCGAAAATGGAATGACTTACAGAAATGCCCTTTGGGGTAAGCCGAGGAATACTGGTTGTGGAAACGAATTCGAGGGTGTAGAGGTTTTTGAGCTGGATTTTCTTCTCACGCTCGAGCATCTCGCGCGCCAGGTCTCTGAAATACTTGCCGGTAGCTTCTTTAGCAGCCCGGCTACTATTGAAGAGAAAAGAATGGGCCACGCTTTTGTTCATGTTTCCCACTGGATTTTCCTCATCACTTGTCTCGTAAACGTATTGAACTAATCTCATCCCATACAAATAGGCCCCCAGTCCATAAGGCCAATGGGGTATCTCGAGATACCATTTGGAATAAGGGAGCAGGTTGAGGTCCCTAAACGTACAACGGAAAATCATATCCACAAATGAGGAAAGGCCGCGTCCAGGCGGAACGAACGCCGTTTCTGCCCAGATTGCCTCTCCCTCCAACAACCACCTTGGAGATAACAGCACTGGCGATGAGGTGAAGAGGAAGGTTGCAAAGGAGACGGGGTCGCCGAAAGGCACCACTTTTCCGAAAATACTTGAAAGGGCTTTATTGTAACCATAGCGCGAGTCCATAGTCAGGACGTGGGTGAGTTCGTGGTAAATCGTCCTGCGCAGGTAGTTTCCTGGCTGATAGATACTCGAGCCCTGCTCGGAACCGGCAGCAAAGATGCTGATCGTGTTGTGAGGGAGCGGTGTAGCCCAGCCGTTGTGTGTATCGTATGCATCCACGAAGAGTACATCAATCTTGCCTTCCGGAATCCATTCAAAAATCGTGGTGAGAACTGAGTATGCCTCCTCACTATATTCGGCTATAATAGGGGCGGCTTCTTCAAGAGATGCCTGATAGATGACCCGGAAATGCGGGGTCTCAATGGTCTGAAGCTTTTCCTTTGTGGGCACATTTGGTGCTTTATAGGCACAAACTATTCCATGCGTAAGAATAATCGCCCACACAATCACTGCCCAATGCAAAGACCATTTTTTTTCTGTATAGCGCGACATATTTTTACACCTTCCAAAGAAATGGACGGCTACGTGCTATTTCGTGGTTCCTTATAGGGGAAAAGTCTAGCCATATTACACAAAGTGATCAGTGTCAAGGGCTCTTGTGTCAATTGTGTCAATGGAATGTGATTTGCGATGTAGCTATTTGGTAGCCCCATACCGTCTGTACCCTGTCAATTGGTCCGAATGAGGTCACTGTATGGTATAACAGTGTCTTAGACTAAAGAGGTAATGCTACAAGGCGTTCAGGTATTGGCAATAGCGTTTAAAGGTTATTCCGGGGGAAATGCACTTAGTGTATTATTGTTTTTTGCCGGGTAAATATTCCACAAAGCAAGATGATTGAAAACTTGTAAGCCTTTTTTTGGCGGGCTTGTTCACTTCTAGAGGATCTTTTTTACCTGATTGCCATTGCCCTTGACACCTTATCACCAGTGTGATCTCTCTCTTTATTCCCTAAAGTTCGTCACAAGTGTATGTTATGAATAGACAAGGCAGGCAGATGACCTCAGGGTCTTCTCTTATACAGAGGATACGTGTATAAAGTAAATATAACGATGAAATGAAGAGTAAGTTATGGTCTCTCAGCTCTCAACTGAAAGCCTATCACAAGCTATACTTTTACACAGCCCTATCTCAAATACTATAGTGTTCATATCAATTATTCGCTGTCCGTAAGAATGAAAACAACAGACAATGTGCAACAGATTCTGGCTCACTCTACTCATCAGGAAATCTGAGATAGTGTAAGAGAATAAAACCTCCCATAATTATTACACCTACAAGAGAAATCCCTAAATTAAAATTGCCTGTATCTCCAAAAAGCCCAATCCAGGTCGGAATAGCCCCTCCTCCTAAGAGAAAGCCAAAAGGCACTGTTAATGAAACTGAGATATTACGAACGTGTGGTGGTCCAATTCGAGAGAGCGCTGCAAATCCTGGCGGAAAGAAACAGACTGCTATGAGAGGCTGGAGAAAAACGATGAGCACAACCCAGGATCCGGGTACAATGCCAAGAAGCAAAGTGAGAAGACCCGTAAGCAAAAAAACACCTCCGAGAGCAACCTTTGGGCCAAGCTTGTCCGTCACTATGCCCGAAAGAAATGCCACTCCAAGTCCTGAAATCCGAGACAACGCTACCAGGTAATTAGCCCAACTCTGAGTCATCCCCCTCTCGGAAACCAGGAAAAGAGGCAGCATGGCGTAAATGCCCAGTGAGCCGCTGATGCCCAGACTGAAAAACACTATCATTATCCAAAACGATGGTTCTCTTAAAAGACTCTTAAGGTTAGATGGGCTGGGAGGCTCACCAGGAAAGTCTCCGCCTTTTCCGAAGCGGGCGAATGTCAGCCCAACGAATACAGATGCCAATCCGAGCAGTGCCAGGATATTTCTCCACGTAAACCATACCAAAAGGGCCTCAGAAATGAGGGGTGCGGCGAGAAAACTGAGATTGGGGGCCAGTTCATGAATGGCAATGGCCTTACCCCAGTCTTTAGAACTCACCAAGGAAGTTAGGGTACTGATGCCAGAGGGGAGGTAAAGCCCAGCAGCCAATCCAACTATTATGCAGCCAATACGGACCTCCCGCAAAGTGTGGCTGAAGGAAATGGCGAGAAGTGTTATCCCAAGGACTATAGATGAAAAAACGATAGTCTTTCTATGAGTAAATCGTGATGAAAAAAACCCAGATCCCACGAGGGAGATAAAGTAGCCTAGAGAGATTAGTAAAAATAGGGATCCGGCCTCTGCATGGCCGATTCCGAGATCCATTTCTATGGTGGGCATCAATGGGGACAGTATGATCCTTGAGATAAAATTCAAGAAAAAAATCCCTGTCATTAAAAGCAGTGGACCAATTTGGGATCTGAGTGAAGCTACATTCTCGTTCATTTTTTCCTGTAGCCCTATTTATTATTATCTGTCAAGCGTGAGACGTGATTTGATTGCATAACAATATCAGGGTGTCTAGCATCTCTCGCATTATTTGTCCTTCCAAACAGGAGGGCGTTTCTCTAAAAAGGCTGACATGCCTTCCAGGGCATCGTCCATGAGGGCATTTCCTGAGATAACT
>JADFWK010000231.1 GCA_015223015.1 Pseudomonadota bacterium | reverse complement strand
GCCGATGGCGGGCAGGCAGAAACCAGCATCCAATATCCAACATCGGTCAATCCCCTATTTTTTCAACCCTTACCTGGCACTCCTTCCAGCCAGGTGAATTGGTCTCGCCCAGTTGGGTCAGCTCGATCAAGTTCATGACATCATTATTGTGAAAGGCCATGGGGATAAATATGAGTCCCGGTCTCAAATCCGCCTTCAGCATCACCTTTCTGGATATAGATCCATGCGCCGAAGATATCCTGACCTGATCTCCCTCCTTCAACTTGAGTGCAGCACCATCCTCAAGGGATATCTCCACCTCGCCCTTCAAGGCAAAATCCTTAATGCGAACTGAATGGGCAGTCCTTGTGCCGCTTCCCAGATGGTACCGCAGGGAACCCAAAATGGCTTTTAGGGGATAATCTTCATCAGATCTCTCAGGTTCCGTTTTGATAACGGGAGAAAAATCGATCGGCTCTCCTTCCCCTTGTATATGAAAAAGCCGCGAGTTGCTCGACTCCTTGATCCAGGTTTGTTCCTCATTCCTCTCCAGCGCCGAGTACACAGGTACCAGGTCGCTAATTTCCGCCTTTATCTTGCCCAAGGAAGAATATCGCTTGGAATAACCCATCTTGGCGAACAATAGATCAAGGATCTCCCAGTCAGGTTTTGCCTCACCTGGTGGAGCAACCACTGGCTCAAAAGATTGGATTCTTCCCTCCATGTTGGTAAAGGAACCACCCTTTTCACTAAAGGCGGCTCCTGGCAGAACAACATCTGCCATGAGGGTGGTTTCGGTAGCAAGGATGTCCTGGACCACTAGGAATTCCAGATTTTTGAATGCATTGCTGATGCGTTCTGGCTGTGGGAGACTGCGAAGAGGATTTTCACCCATGACATAAAGGGCCTTCAGATTTCCTTTCTCTGCCTCCTCAATCATGCGAATCGTATTAAGACCTGGATTTGGTGACAGCTTGACCTCCCAGTTTTGTTCCCAGTTTTTCCGTATCAAATCGTTGTGAAGGGACTGTCGCCCGGGAAGGAAATCCGGTATCGTCCCCATATCCCATGCCCCCATCTGGTTATTCTCCATTGTGAGGAAATAGAGGCCTTTCCCCTCACCACCGAGACTTCCTGTCATCAGTGCAAGATTGACCAACGCATCCATCGATAGAATCCCATGTCTCTGCTGTAAAATACCGTGTCCGATAACAAAGGCTATCTTTTTCCCTTCAATCAAATCTGCCGCCCTTTCCATCAGTTCAACATCAAGCCCAGTGACTCGAGACACCCCTTTAAGCTTAAAGGAAGAGAGGTCCTCACCATAACGATCAAAACCCTCAGTGAACTGGCTGATGAAATCCTTATCATATGACTTTCTCTTATAGAGAATAGCTGCCAGGCCACTTATCATCGCGTAATCACTGTGGGGGGCCAGAGGTAGCCAGAGAGAGGAAAAAGCCACTAACGCTGTTTTTCTCGGATCGGCCACAATCAACGGGATTCCATTCTTCCTTGAAGCTCGTTTCAGGTAATAACTGACCACAGGTACCGATTCAGCGGGGTTGGCCCCTATAACAAAAATCATTTCGGACTGCTCCAGATCAGCTACTGGTGCGATGCGGCAACCCCCGCCCTGCTTTTCATTGATTCGGCTTATTATAGCCCTCCCCGACCCATAACTGCCATTATCCACGTTGTTTGTTCCCAAAATAACGCGGGCCATTTTTTGAAACAGATAATTTTCCTCATTGGTGCATTTGGACGAACCCAGAAATGCGACGCTTTGAGGCCCATTTTTCCTTTTAATGGCGATGAGGCTTTGAGCCACGAGCTCAAGTGCCTCATCCCAGGTCGCAGGTGAAAGATCTCCATCGGTACGAACTAAAGGACTGGTCAATCTTTCAGGAACGTTCAAAAAGTCATGGGTAAAATGGCCTCGGACACACAGGGTTGATCGGTTAACGGTATCTTGTTTGTGTGAAGGATTAACTTCCACGATTTGACCATCGACTGACCCCATCACGAGAGAGCAGCCCACCCCGCAAAACCCACAGATGGTGGATGATTCTTTTTGGGGAGAGCCCACATATCGGGTGTTTTTCAGAGACAAGGCACCTGTAGGGCACAGAGATACACAGGTACCACAGAAAGTACAATCGGACTTCTCTAGT
Source organism: Pseudomonadota bacterium (assembly GCA_015223015.1). Lineage (GTDB taxonomy): Bacteria > Desulfobacterota > DSM-4660 > Desulfatiglandales > B25-G16 > JADFWK01. The sequence goes on along the minus strand of JADFWK010000231.1, from coordinate 2,340 downwards.
GGCATCTCGTGCACTGTCGCTGGACGGGATTTAAACCCCCTAAGATTGTAATCGATCGCCCCAACCACGACCAACTCATGGTCTGCACGAATACACTTGCCACAAAGAATACACTTACTCAGATCCCTGATAATGAAAGGATTTGCCGCCTCCAAACCGGTATAATGCGGCATTGGATAGAGCCCTATCTGGCCGACACCCAGTTCGGCAGCAATCTGCCTCAACTCACATCTGTTTCCCTGGCTGCATACGATACACGACTCAGGGTGATTAGCCATCATGAGACGGATGATATTTATTCGGTGCTCTTTAATGGTAGGTGAGTCTGTGTGTATGACCATATTTGGAGAAGCAGGTGTGACACATGAGGCCATAATGCGACCACTTTTTTCATCTTCCACCAGGCAGAGCCGGCAGGCGCCAACCGGCTCCAAGTTAGGATGGTGGCAGAGGGTGGGAATCTTGATACCATTCTGCAGGGCTGCATTTAGAATGCTGGTACCCGGAGCACAACTGATATTTTTTCCATTAATGGTGAGGCTTATCTCTTCCAAAGAGTTTGCTCTCCTTATGAGTAATTGATGTCAGTTATCATTATTCAGCTGTGTTCTTGTTTTCAAAGTACCAGACCAAATAACTCAGATCATACCGGTTGGCTCTCAATCCATACCCCGCAGGGCTTTTCCATTTTACTATAAGCGATTAACTTCTTTTCTTACGATTTTCGCGACGGACCACTGACAACTATCAATGGACGTCATCTATTTTTATAGTTTTTTTAATTTGGCCGCATCCAGGTAATATCTCAGTTTATCCTCTGCACCTACGGTAATGATATGAACTCCCTGGCATAGGTCTTTCAGGCCCGAGACGATTTCGGCAAAAATCTCAATGCTGGCCTTTTGTCTATCGGGGGCCTTGGCGAGTTTTCGAATGATCCAGTCCGGGACCAATCCTGATTTAACATGGCGATTGAGGAACTGGGCCATCCCCGCTGTCCTCAGTATCATAACCTCCCCAATAACGGGGATCCCAAAAGTATTAACCTGCTTCATGAATTTTTCAAATAGTCCTACATCGAATATGGGTGTCGTCAAAAAGTACCCCGTGCCTTTCTTTGTCAATTCCTCCATCTCCTTCATTTCCAGCTCTGGTACGTTTTTCCCCCACTTGGATTCTACCCCGGAACCAAATGTAAATTCAGCCTTAGAAGGAAGCTCTTTACCATCCACAGAATGTCCTTCTCGAAGATGATCCAGCACAGAGGACAGCTTGCCTGTATCTACATGAAAAAACATGATCTCCTGAAGACTGTCTCCAGTGATCCGGTAATCTTCTGTAAAAACCAGGAGATTCTCAACACCCGTTTCATGGGCACGGAGCAGGTCTTTCTGTATCTGCAAACGGTTCTTTTCTCGAGTCGCAGTCTGGTAGATAGCATCAAACCTGTTTTGCTTGAGCAGTTCGCAGGTCTTGATGGTATCCGCAACAACCCCTTCAATCTCCAATTCGGGCACGGTCAACCCATCCAACCGGCCACGAACCAAATCCAATTTCTTTATGATTTCTTGTGGCTCCTCGCCAATGGGAGGTTGTACTTCAGAGGTGACTACGAATCTTTTTTGGTCAAGGGATTCTTTCAGTTTCATTGACGCCTCCCAAGCTAATCGTTTAAAATTTTCCTAAATTTCCGAAATTAGGAACTATTTAATAGCTGCTGTTTTCTGCCATTCAAATGGTAGGCAGTATGCAGTAAGCACAATGCAAACTTCCTACTGCTTCCTGCTTACTCCTTTTGCTGAACGAAGCAAAGCTGAGTTCTTAGAGCAGGCCTAAGATCTTAGCCACCTCCTCCTTTAACTGGGGTAGCGGAAGGGGCTTTGAGAAACAGATGTCGGCTCCATATTCCTTCATTTTTTTGAATTTCTCATCATCCAGATAGGCTGACAAAACGATAATTTTTGTATTCTTCGTCTCCTCATTTGTCTTAATCTTTTTACAGACCTCGAATCCCTTGATATCCGGCATCATGATGTCCAGTATCAAGAGATGAGGTTTAAAATGGTTGACCTGTAGTCCAGCCTCAAAACCATCCGACGCAGAAATGATCTCATAATCATATTCCTCTTCTTCCAACCCCTGAACGAGAGTCTCCACAATGATCGGATCATCATCCACAATAAGAATCTTCTTTCTCTCACTAATCATTTCTTGTTCCGGAATGGGTATACCCTGTTTTCTCATAAAACTTTCCATATCCGATTTCTTGATACGCCGATGCCCTCCTACCGTCTTATACGCCTCGATATGACCAGCCTCTATCCAGTTTATGATGGTTTT
>JADFWK010000230.1 GCA_015223015.1 Pseudomonadota bacterium | reverse complement strand
CTCATCGCCTCGATCAGGTTCGATGCATAGATCTGGATTATGCTGACAGGGCCATCGTCGCATTTATGGATAGGGTGGTCTAGAGGTCTTGGCATGATGACAGGGATGAAACAGTCATTATATCTAAGATAAAGGGGGTCTTTAATAATGGAAGAATTGATTGTAGGCCTTGACATTGGCACAAGCAAAATCTGTGCGGTTGTTGGAGAAGTGAGGCCGGACGGCATGGTTGAAATAATAGGCATGGGATCCCATCCATCCATCGGGCTGAGAAAGGGCGTGGTGATCAATATCGAGAACACGGTAAACAGCATTAAAGAGGCCATAGAGGAGGCCGAGACTATGGCGGGCTGTGAGATCAGCTCTGTGTATGCCGGGATTGCCGGAGGTCATATCAAGGGCTTTAACAGCCACGGGGTTATCGCCTTGAAGAATAGAGAGGTGGGCACAAGGGATATTGAGCGGGTAATAGATGCAGCCAGGGCAGTTGCCATTCCCATGGATCGGGAGGTGATCCACACCCTTCCCCAAGAATTCATTGTCGATGACCAGGGTGGCATCAGTGATCCGTCAGGCATGTCAGGTGTCAGGTTAGAGGTTAAGATACACATAGTAACCGGAGCAGTTACCTCAGCCCAGAATATAATCAAGTGCGCCAACAGGGCGGGTCTGGATGTCTACGATATCGTTCTCGAATCACTTGCCTCCAGTGAAGCAATCCTTATCGATGAGGAGAAGAATCTGGGCGTTGCACTCGTGGATTTTGGAGGCGGCACCACAGATCTGGCAATATTCTCTGAAAACTCGATAAAACATACATCGGTATTGACCCTGGGAGGTGACAACCTGACCAATGATATTGCTATCGGCGTCAGGACACCGTTCAAGGAAGCGGAAAAGATAAAGATAAAGTATGGATGCGGCCTTACCTCACTTATCGGTAAGGATGAAACCATCAAGGTTCCCAGTGTGGGCGGAAGGGAACCAAGAACGGTCAGCAGACAATTGCTGGGAGATATTCTGGAACCGCGGGTGGAAGAGATTTTTAGCATTATTCACCACGAAATGGTCAGGTCTGGGTATGATGACCTGGTTACTTCTGGCGTTGTTGTCACCGGTGGGTCTGCGCTCCTGCCGGGTGTACCAGAGATTGTGGAGCAGGTTTTCAATATGCCGGCCAGAATCGGATATCCCAGTAACATCGGGGGATTAAAAGAGATTGTTAATAGCCCCATGTACGCCACAGCAGTGGGTTTGGTACTCTTTGGGGCTCGAGAGAAGCAGAGAAGCAAGAAATTCAGGATACGAGATACCAATATCTTTAACCGGATTGTATCCAGGATGAAGGGATGGTTTATCGAAGAGGAATAATTAACTTCAAGGAAGGAGGGGAATTATGAGATACGAATTTGTTGAAGAAAGCCCGAGCGCTGAGATAAAGGTTTTTGGTGTGGGAGGCGCAGGGGGCAATGCAATCAATAACATGATTGCTGCAGGGCTCAGAGGGGTGGAGTTTATTGCCACGAATACTGATAAACAGGCCCTCGATCTGAACGCTGCCCGTGACAAACTGCAATTGGGGGCCAACCTCACTAATGGACTGGGTGCCGGGTCTGACCCAGAGAAGGGCGCCTTGGCAGCAGAGGAGAACGTGGAGACGATCAGGGGTGCCACCGAATCTGCGGATATGATCTTTATTACCGCTGGCATGGGAGGGGGAACCGGAACAGGGGCCTCTCCGGTAATCGCTCGGGAAAGCAAGAATAATGGGGCATTGACCGTTGCAGTTGTAACTAAGCCCTTTGACTTTGAGGGTGAAAAGAGGATGAAGACAGCTTTGGATGGCATTGAGAAACTGCAGAAAGAGGTTGATACCCTGCTTATCATTCCCAATCAGCGATTGAGGGCATTAGGCACCAAAGATACCCCTTTTTTGGAGCTTATGAAAATGGCCGATGATGTCCTTCTCTATGCAGTCAAAGGCATAGCAGACCTCATTACCATTCCTGGCTTCATCAACCTTGATTTCGCAGACGTTAAGAGGGTGATGGAGCAAATGGGAACAGCTATAATGGGTACCGGTACAGCAAAGGGAGAGAATAGAGCCCTCGAAGCGGCCCAGATGGCCATCAACAGCCCCTTGCTCGAGGATATCTCAATTGATGAAGCAAAAGGTGTTCTCATCAACATCACTGGTTCAACGAAAATGACTATGGATGAGGTTACCGATGCATCTTCCTTCATAAAGAATGAGGTCCACAGTAATGCAGAGATTATATGGGGCATGGTGTTTGATGATACTATGGATGACGAGATGCGGATAACTGTTATCGCCACCGGTATAGGTGGTGGTAAGGATAGAAAAATCATAAACTTAAGGGATATTAACCCTGAAGAAACGGAAGAGGGTTGGACGGTTCGGGTGAAGGAAGACCTTGACAAACCAACGTTCCAGAGGCAGTTGGCCGAGGAAGATAGCGAGAGGCTTCTCAGAGACACAGGTTTAAACCCGGGGAAAAAAGGGATTCTTCAGAGGGTTTTTCAAAAGGAGAATCTGGAATATCCTACGTTTTTGAGGAAGCAGGCAGATTAATGACAAACATTACCACTCTCTTGCGGAAGAGACTTTCTGAAGAGAGGGGTACCGTAACAAAGGATTGGGGTGGCAAGATATCTATCGCCCTGATCTATCCGAATTACTACCAAGTTGGGATGTCCAATCTTGGTTTTCAGGTAGTCTACGGGATATTAAATGATAACCCTGCTATCGTATCAGAAAGGGCATTTCTGCCCGATCAAGAGGAACTATCCCTCTATGAGAGAGCAGATCAAGCCCTCCTTTCTTTAGAATCGCAGACACCGCTGCGTGCCTTTGACCTCTTAGCATTTTCCCTCTCATTCGAAAATGACTACCCCAATATCCTGACCATCTTGGAGTTGAGCAAGATACCCCTTTTGAGCAAGGAAAGAGGGGAGGATGATCCCTTTGTCGTGGCAGGGGGGGTAGCAATCCTTATGAACCCTGAACCTCTGGCCCCCTTTATAGATTGCTTTCTGCTCGGGGAAGGTGAGGTGGTCTTGAAAGATTTCTTTCGGGTCTATGGGGATCTTCACCTCCGAGCCGTGAAAAGGCGGGAGGTCTTGAGGGTTTTGGCAGAGGAGGTCGAGGGGGCATACTGTCCTTCCCTGTATAAGGTTACTTACCATGAGGACGGATCAATCCGGTCCTTTGAGCCATCGATTCCCACTATTCCTTCTGTGGTAAAGGCTGTCAGGCAGGTCCCCTTTAAGGGGCCGGTGCGTCGTTCAAAAATCATTACACCATCTGCAGAATTCTCCAACACCCTTCTGGTAGAACTTAACCGGGGATGCGGCTATTCGTGCAGGTTCTGCGCCGCCGGGTATGTTTACCGTCCTCCGCGCCTTGCTGACGAGGAAGAAATGGTTGCCTCGTTTCACGAGCTTCTTGCTGAAAACGCCAGGATTGGTCTTATCAGTCCATCGGTCTCTGATGTCCCCGGGATTGAGAGACTGACCGGGTATATCCTTGAGCAAGGCGGTGATTTTTCCGTATCTTCTCTCAGGGCAAACTCCTTGACGGCCGGTTTGATAGAAAACCTCAAAAGAAGCAGTCAGAAGACCCTCACGCTTGCCGCGGAGACAGGGACCGAAAGACTCAGGAGAGTAATTAACAAGAAGCTTACTAACAAAGAGATCATAGATGCAATTGTCCTTGTCACGAGAACCGGCTTTTTTCACCTCAAGCTCTACTTTATGATCGGTCTTCCCACTGAGACACGGGAGGACACAAAGGCGATTGTTACGCTTGTTAAGAAGATACGGCATAATCTGATCAAGGAAAGTAGAGGCAGGAAGAGAATAGGGAGGATTAGATTAAGCATCAGCTGTTTCGTTCCAAAGCCCTTTACCCCTTTTCAGTGGTTTCCCATGGATAGTGTTATCGCACTCAAGGAGAAGCAAAAATTCTTGAAAAGAACCCTTGTGAGGGAGGGCGGCATTGGG
>JADFWK010000229.1 GCA_015223015.1 Pseudomonadota bacterium | reverse complement strand
CCTATGACATGGCCCCTTACTGGGTCGATTCAAAATGGTTTATTGAGCCCTAAGCCTTGGAATCATGGGCTCCATCTATATAAACCATTTTGAAACGCCCACTAATCTAGACTATGTGGGGCATAATCCAAAAAAAAGACACCCATATCCTGCAATAAGCTTAAGAGTCAATAGGTTAGTTTCCACTATGACGTGACCGTGGGGCTCAGAGTTGATAGCTCATGGCTCAGAGAGCGGGGGCGTCTTAAAGTCCACAAGCCCTTGTTTGTCTCTCACTCTAAAACCGGTGATCTGTCCGGTGCCGTCTATGGTGATCTTCCGGTAGTAGGGTGGATTTTCGTCGTATTTTCCATGAAGTCCGCATGAGGCGGTCTGCACGATGACGGGTTTATGCTTTTCCCAATTTCTTTCGGGATTGCCTTTGTTCAAAATCTGGCTATATACATCGGAGTATATCCTGATTTCATGTTTCTTATCTGTGGCAACCCATTCCTTTTCTAACCTGAACTCGATATTCCGGTGGGCATGGCCTGAAAAGATAAGGTCTACCTCCCTGAGACTTGGCTCCACCTCTTGCTTTACCAGCTCACTCTCCCGGTACCCCATGCAGAGATAAAAAAACTGGCTCAGGTAATGGTTTATGGTGCCATAGGTGAGGTTACACTCATCTTTTGCTATCCATTTGGGTGCTGGCCTTTCAGATTCCCAGAGATCTTTCCATTTGCGATCTTTGTCCGGATTGATAGGGGGGGCATGCAAGAACAAAAAGGTTTTGCCTTGGCCATCTAACTCTTGGCTTACAGTTGTGAGCACCTTTTCCAGCCAGACTATCTGACTCCAGTTGTAGTAGGTCCGCTCGGAATCAAAGGCCCTGGAATCAGGAGAACCTCCAAGGATATTGTCCTCAAGGCTCATGTGTTTGATATGTTTTAACTCCTTCCCGTCCAGTAACTGGCCAATAAAGACATCGGCACCGGTATCCATAACAATGAATGAATGGTTGCCGTATTGAAAGGCATAGTCGAGGTAGGGGTTTATGTGCGCCAGGTAGTAATGGAAGGCCTTGGCCTCGGCATTGAGGGGATTATCTACGAGTACATCCACTAGTTTGCGGACCTTATACTCCATGTATTTTTTGGCCCCCCATACCAATAACCACAATACTATAATAATTGCTGTATAGGCGAACTTTTCTGCAAACCCTGCCACCCCTGCTCCTCCTAAACCGAGTGCAGCCAGTGCCCGCAAAACCCATGTTGTCATTTTGCTGGAGAGAAACTTTGCCAACCGTATCTTACCCTTATCGGTAAAGGCATCTATGTTTAGCTTCTTGAACGCATTGCTCGTTAGCTCTCTGGACCGCTTTGCCCGTCTATCCTCAGGATATTCCTGAGAGTCAAAGGACTTGTAGTCATAGTGCTCGAGCTCATCTTCTTCCAAACCGAAGCTCTCATGATAATCGAGCAGGTTGGGGTCGTACGGATGGAGACGCCAGTCGTGGTTTCCCGTGGAGGTAAACACGGCCACTTTTAGCCCGGGATTGCCCTTTGCCTGCTCGGCTTCTGTGCCGGTTATGATGTGTATGAAGGTTCTCCAGTTGTTTTCAGCCGGATTGGGCTCATCCTCCCAGCCGTGGAAGGCAAAATCCACCAGATCGCCCGTAATAACAACAAAATCAAGTTCACCACGATCTGCCATATCATTGGCTATACGAATAAACTCCCTTAATTTGTCGTTGAAGTTTATATAGCTGTCGATAATCGCCTTCCTCTCTCGCTTACTCCTCACCTTGAGTACTTCATCCAGGATCTCGTCATTCCTCTTGGCTATGTGGACGTCAGTAAGGTGAATGAAATTGCAATCCCCGTTGATACTCTTAGTTATCTGTACAGAATGGTAATTAACCTTCTCTCCTTTCCCGGCTTTCTCTTTGAAAATCAGGTCGTAAAGTCTTGGCAGGTACTTCCTCCCTTTTTTTCTGAGAAGGGTCTTATAATCTTTTGTATCGTCCTCATTGAGCATCACTTCTACATGCCAGTAACGGATGTCTTTCCCCAGGACATGGTAGTGCAATTCACTATTCATGATCTTCTGAGTGCCTTCCACCTCAGAAAAGTCCGAGAGGAGATTCCAGTCCGTGATCTCCTGAGGATCGTGGGCGAGATACAGCGGGATATCTTTGGTATCTTCGTCTTGACCGGAGGAGGGGCGCAGATATAAGGTCCCCTGGAAGGCATCTCCTAAAGGAGAGGAAAATTGGCCATACCGCCCAGCGATAATCAGAGAGATTGTTTCTCCTCTTCTTATGCCTTCAAGAGAAATGATTTTTGGACACCCCAGGTTGGGGCTCACAATCAACGGAAATTCTTTTGTTTTCATCATGGGTGCTCACTCAAGATAGTCGTACTTATAAAGAATACGTTTTATTGGCTTTAGGAGCCTTCTCAGGATTACGATAGGCAGCGCCCTTTTCTTAAAGGCGAAGTATTCATCCATTGCTGTAAGACCAGAGAACCACCAATCGCTGAAAGCATACGCCTCTTCAATGATATCCAGGAACTGGATAAAGACCTCACTCACATTCTCCCACGGGTCATATACTGATTTGTCTCCCGCCCAGTTGACCTCTGGTTTTCCAAAGGCCTCAACAGCTAACGGGAGAAACCGCCCCACTTTGGGATCATCCGGATCGAGACCCATCTTCTTGGCCCCCACCCAATCCACCGCTATGAGGTTTTCACCGCCGATTATGGTCTTGGTATGGTTCGGTTCGGCATCTACGATAACCCCAAATTGTCCATCTGCACTCCAGATAGCATCGATAAGCCCGAAATGGACTGGAAAGTGTTTCATAGTCTCTATGGTGGGCCAGTCGTATTCCCGTTTCGTGTGGTACTCCTTAAGTTTATTCTGCATAGGGAGGATGCCATAGATATTTTTTAAAGTGAGGGTATAATGGCAGAATACGTGGGTCTTGTTTTTGGCAAAGGAGATCCTGAAATCAGCATCCCTCCAGGTAGGTCCTACAAAATGCTTCCCGAGCCTTCCACCGTAGTCATAGGGAACCATCTCTTCCGTGAGGTCGACGATACGATAATTCTTGGTGGTCGAATAGCCGATATATTCGGCCACCTTTATCACCTCTCTATTGAGGTAGTAATTCCCAAAGGTGGTCTGGGACTCTACAACATGGATATCTGAGAATCCCCTTTCAACGATCTTATCGATGAGGGCCTCCACCAGTTCAGGGTCAGTGTAGGTAGAGATGTCATTCTTGGAGTGCATAAACATAAAGTTAGGCTTGATAACCACAGAGAAGTCCTCCCTGGACTTACCCGTATCCTGAAACCGTGTTTCCAAGATCTCAAAGAAACCCGTCTCCTCCAAAACCCTGTTCAAGACATCGAACTTATCTTCACCTTTTAAGGCTACTACTGTGGTGGGACCGGTTCTTTTGGGGCCAACCGGCCTTTTTCTGAGATAAGCGGTCTGAGTCTCAAAGAATGCCCTGCTAGCCCTGAGATAAAAGAAGAGGGTTATCCAGAAGATTGAACCATCAACGATAAAAACGACCAGATAAGCAAAGTATCTGGCCGAAAATATGAAGAAACAGAGTGCGGAAAGAGAAGATGCAGTCTTGGAGATAAGCACGGGAATGATGTAGCCCTTGTTTTTTCTGATGTTATGCTGGGCAATGAAGCTGAGGGCTGCGATGGTCATCATCATGGAGAATGCCATGGAAAGCCAGAACTTCTCCACCGGCAGAGGGATCTGTTCCAGGCCAGGTGTCAGGATTCGGGAGCAAAGGTTGAACACCTTGAGGATCGGTTCAGGTAGAATGGCAAAGGCAAACCCCACCACAACGTAGGTTATGGCACTGATTACCATAACGATCTTCAGGTGTCTTTCTTCTCTGGTCACCTCGATCATGGTTATTCTCCTTATATCTAAAGGGGTAACTGCTCAGGTATCTTGCCACAAAGTCACCAAGACACCAAGATTATAGAATTATTCGTAGGCGTTCATAGGTTCAAGGTTCACCGTTCAGCCTGCGACGAGCCCCTCGGCCTTGAGCTCGGGGCCGAAAGGCTCAGCCGAGTCGGGTTACATTTCTTTCGTTAACCTTGCTCGTAAGACTTTTCAGATTTTCGTTCAACCCTGAACCT
>JADFWK010000228.1 GCA_015223015.1 Pseudomonadota bacterium | reverse complement strand
GAGGCCAAAAAGTCAACTGCTATACTTATAGGCCAACTCTTCTTTCTAAAGTCCGCTAATACACCAATTTGGTCATGCATGTCGACCGGTTCCCAATCGCCCTCATCTAGCGCCTTAACTCCTATAAAAACATTGACGTTCCCAGTCCAGTAATCAGGAGTCCAATCGTCGGAGTTCGAATCAGAACCAGAGATCGCCGGGCCTGGAAATGACAACAGAAAGCATATAATGAAGATCGGAAGAATCACCTTTTTCATCGCATATCTCCATTGCTGTGACAGTAATTCCCTCTATTTTGACGCTATTTCGCCATACAAATACCCATTCATCATATAAGGAAATCACAAAAGGTCAATAAAAAACAGGGCTTTATTGTTGCCGATCATCTAAGGTATCTATATCGAAAAAAGAGTACATAACCGGAATTGATACCTTTTTTCTGTAGTAATTTCTACGATTTGTCTTGATCAAAAAGTTTCACCCACACTGCCAGCATCGCGCAGTGAGGTCCTGCTGGGGAGGGATTTCCTAATCTAGTTTCCAAAACTGCCCCAGGTACCTCTCAAACTCTTTTAGGGCAACAGTTACCGGAATAGCAAAACCTATGCCCTCGACCTTGGGCCCGACAACCTTCCAGGTGTTGATTCCAACTACCTTGCCATCTTTGGTGACGAGGGGCCCACCGCTATTGCCAGGATTAATTTGGGCATTTGTTTGGATGTAGCTCTGCCCACCGAACTCCCTAACTCCCGAGTATATTCCAGAGGTAACTGAATGCATAAGCCTCAATGGGCTTCCAATTGCATAAAGAAGGGTTCCTTGCTCCAATTGGCGGGGGATGGCTGGCTCTATAAATGGACACTTATATCCATACAATTTCAGCAAAGCGAGATCATACTGGTAGCTTGTAACAACCACGGATACGCTCAATTCCGTATTATCTATGAGAACAATTTGATTAGCATAGCTACCACGCATTTTGGCCTTCAAGTCATCAAACGCCCTTAATCTCTTTTCGAACGCTTCTTTTCTCTGTTCGTGCCTCGCAATATAAGCATCCAAGTTTCTCTCATCCATCAAATAGACTGATAATAGATCTGCTGGAGCACGTCTCCTCTGACTATCAAGGAACGCTTTTACTTTTTCCAGGCGTTCTTGCTCTTTCAATATCAATTGTGATTCTTGATCCAGTTGTGCCTCCTCTTGCTCCAACATCTTTTGCAATCTATTAAGCATAGCTTCGTCGCCTTGGATAACATGCCTATTGGTAAGAATATACCCGTCTTGCGTAATAAAGAAACCAGAGCCTATTCCAAGGGAATTCTTTATGGCAACGGTGGCATTGCGGGCCTCTTCCACCTTGTTTTTCGGAGGCGCGGTTTCTGAAAGTTTTTTATGCAGGTCTTCTATCAGTTCAGTACGAAGAGAGTCCCTTTCTTCGGCCTCTTTCAGATCAGGAACAACGGAAGAATCATCGGTAAAAGACCACGTACCGTCTTTATTTTTGTATTTGTATATCTTAGCGAGACAGCAATCGGAGGAAAGCAGATAAAGGAGAAAAAACAAAAAAAACGCCACCGAAATCTTTTTCATCAAATAACCTTTTGAGGATCTCGTAAAAAGCTCCAAGACATGAGGATTTGGAGTAATGCCACTACGTATAGCTACTTAAGATAATTTACAATTCCTAAATTCCTAAATTCGCAATTGCCTGTAAAAAGGACTTTTTACAGGCTCATCAACCTCTTATAAGACCAAAATAATTTTTCCCCTATTATTACACGCTAACTTGTGAAAAACCCCACCTCTCTATGTCAGAAATGCGGTTTGCCACTTAGATCATGACACCCTCGACTGTGCGGGTTAGCTCTTAACAGGCTGTTGCCCAAACGAAAACGGATTTCAGCAACAGCCTATTACCTTTCTTTTAAATCAAAAAGAGCATGTAAAGTCTATGAAAAACGCTATCTGAGGCTGCCAGGGTCTCAAATTTTAATGACCTCATATGAGAGTGTATTCCAAAAAACTTGAATGTGGGAACAAAGGAGGCTTTGGAAGGTCAAAAATGAAAAAGGCTTACGACTTGAAAAGCCGCAAACCCTTGACTGTTCTGATGCCGAGAGACGGAATTGAACCGCCGACACGGGGATTTTCAGTCCCCTGCTCTACCGACTGAGCTATCTCGGCTCGATTTATTTCTATACTGTGTGTTCGTAAAAATCAAGATATTATTTTTTGGGCTCCTCATCCCCCTCAAGATCCAGTTCCAACTCCACATCCCCTAGATCTAAATCTACGTCCTCGGACTTCTTTGGGGCTTCTTGCTTCTCAGCGCCACCTTCGGTATCAGAAGCAAAGTCCACCTCGATCCCCTTATCCTCATCAGTCAATCCGAGATCCCCTATGTCAATCTCAGTAACATCGTCTGATTCAGATACAGGTTCCTCATCAATATTTATATCCAATTCTGAGCCATCATCATATATTCCCTCCCTTTCAAGTGTCATCTCTTCCGACCCCGCTTTCATGGATTCAGATACTGTCAGTCCCTCACCGCTCTCATTGAGATCGCCAGTCAGAGAGCCTAGCACAAAAGGCGGGTTAGGTTTAATGCCGGATATGTTCAACTTAGCTTTTTCAGAGGACATATTCTTGCCACACTTGGGGCAAGTATCTAAATAGTCAAAGGTAACATACTTGCACTTTGGGCATTTCATGGTGTCTCCACTATAGTTAAATAATCATGGAATAAAGAGCTTACTTATAACTATTATAACTATTTATAATAATTGTCAAGTAAATTTATTATAATTATGTATCTCTTGGAAGTAAATAGCCCCCTTCACTTTTTCACATTCTTCTTGATTGCTTCCCGAGCCAGCTTATCACATCGCTCATTTTCAGGATGCCCAGCATGACCCCTTACCCATCGCCACTCAATTGTGTGGGGTTTGCTCACCCGTAATAATCTTTCCCACAGATCCCTGTTTAACACCGCCTCCTTGCGTGAATTTAGCCAGTTTCTCTTTTGCCATGTATGGATCCAAGTGGTGATTCCTTTAAAAACATAATTCGAATCGGTAACTATCCTCACACGCGAGGGCCTCTTCAGTGCCTCTAGGCCCCCTATCACAGCCATAAGTTCCATACGGTTGTTGGTAGTATGTGGACAATATCCCGATATCTCTTTCTCCTTTTTTGCGTATCTCAATATAGTTCCATAACCCCCTGGTCCCGGATTACCAGTGCAGGCACCGTCAGAGAATATTTCAACTATGTCACGCTCATCTTTCTTCAATTAGGAATCTCCTTGCCTTATATCCACTGTCATGCGTTAGCCTTAATCTTAAGAAATAAGATAGTATCCTATTCGTACGAGTTCACAGATTCAGGGTTTCCCGATGAAATCGGGATTCAGGGTTACTTTCCGCCATATTGTGCATGAATGAACCCCTGAACGGTTACTGCTATGCTCATATTCTATATCATAAATTCCGAAATCCTTTTACTTCTATTTTGGCTCACTCATGTGCCATCTTCCAATCTCAACCTCTTTCACTTTGGGCCTTTCTTTCTCCACCTATAACCCTTTTTGCAGTTCTGGCCGTCATCAGGCAGGCTGTAGATAACTTTGCACTGGAGAAAACTTTTAATAAGATACTATCGTTGTTAGGGTTATTCAAAAACCAATGGGGGGAATTCTTAAAAAAATTAGATCTACCAGGCAAGAGGGTTGAGGATATCCAAAAGGAATATGAATTACTTACGACAACCAGGCGTCAGCAACCCGAAAGACCTCTTAATGAAGCTCCCCGCAGCAAGCTGCGGGGTATCAAAGCGGAATTCGCCGAAGCCAACCCGCCTTCGCTGTTCAAGCTTCGGCG
>JADFWK010000032.1 GCA_015223015.1 Pseudomonadota bacterium | reverse complement strand
CTGCATTTTTCGGCATGCATCTCTTTCAGTGCCTTCACTGCCTTTTCCCGGTAGTCTGGTGCGTTGCAATACCTCTCTGCCCACCTTTGGTCCCAGAACTTAAAGTCAGGCATGTAGAGTTCAAACGGCCAACCCTACACTCCCGGGGGCAAAGTCGGCATCCCTTCAATGCCTTGGTAGCCTTTTCCACTCCGGTGTTGGTATTGATATGAGCGGAACTATCGCTCAAAAGGATGGGTTTAGTAGCGCACTCAAAATCTCAAAATCTTTTATTGAATTTAGCTAGAATTATTGGTAAAGTAATTTTTTTGGAGGGGGGTGGGGGGAAATAGTTCTGAAAAATGAAAGGAGGTGGAGACAGGTTTTTTGCAACTTCTAACGTTAAAAAAGGAGGATAAGAGAATGAAAAAAGTTTTTGTATTGGCCTCAATGGCTTTTTTTGCGGTCTTTTTTGCAGCCATGCCCGGGTATGGTGCCGATGTATCTAAGGGCATTCATGTTGGGAATGCCGGTGCCTTTACCGGAGATGCCGCTGCGCCCTGCATGGAAATCTTTAACTCGGCTCAGGTTGCTGTGGATGAGTGGAACCAAAAGGGTGGCATTCAAGGCGTTAAAATAAAACAGATCATGGGAGACGATGCCATGGATCCTGCCCAGGGACTCAATGTCGCCCAGAAATTCTGTTCTGACAAATTGATGTATGGTGTTGCCGGACCTCCTATGAGCCATATCGCCCAGGCTACCATGAAGACATATGGTGGCTGTAATCTTGCCTGTATTACGACAGCTGCTTCTAAACCCAGTCTGACCGAGCAGGGCTACAAGCACTTTTTCAGGGTCAATGCCAGAAACGACGCTCATGGGCCGAATTGCGCCCTGTTCATGAAGGACTACCTTAAGGCAAAACGGATAGCCATCCTCAATGAGAAGGTAGCGTACTGCGAAAATCTGGCAAGTGAGACGATCAACGCCTTTAAGAAGCTGGGAATAACGGATATTATGCAGGACACCATTGTCGGAGGATCCAAGGATTTTTCGCCTGTCCTGACAAAGGTCAAGGCCTTCAAACCCGATGTGCTCTTCTTTATTGCCACCGCTGCTCCAGATCAGGCCATCGGCGTGCGGCAGGCAAAGGAGTTGGGGATTAAGGCCACCTTCTTTGGAACCGAGGGGGCTCGTGATAAGAAGGACTTTATCGAGGCCTCGGAGGGGGCAGCAGAAGGTGCCTATGTCTACCACTTTGGACCCGATATCTATTCCATCCCGGAGGCGGCCAACTACGTCAAGAAATATGAGAGCACATACGGAGCACTCAGCGGTTTTGGGCCGCCTGCGTATGAGGCCATGAATATCCTGTTAACGGCCATCGACAAAGCTGCCAAAGACGGAGATATCAGCCGGGAGGAAGTCTTGAAGTACGTATCTCAGACCGAAAATTATAAGGGAATCCTGGGCTTCCCCGTTACCTTCGATGCTAAGGGAGACCTGAAAGGTGGCGCCACCTACTTCTTTCAGGTTGTTGGGAAAGACTTTAAACAAGTGGCTGTTATGACCGGGAAATAGCGGTATGCCAAGTAAAGGCCCTAACCAAGTCATCTGGTTAGGGCCTTCCTTTTTCACTTCTCCCTGCAAAAGGTAGGCGACATGGATGTATATCTTCAACAATTACCCCAGCAACTGGTAAACGGTCTTACCATCGGGGGTGTTTATGCGCTTATTGCCATTGGTTATACCATGGTATATGGCATTCTGTTTATGCTCAATTTTGCCCACGGTGAGGTCTACATGATTGGTGGTTTTGCCGGGTGGTGGGTGCTTAATCTCCTGAGCAGAAACAACGTACCAATAATGAATGCTGCCATTGTGATATCCCTCATGCTCATCATTGCCATGGCCGTCACCGGATTGCTGGGGATGATGATTGAACGATTTGCCTATCGTCCACTCCGAAAGGCCCCGCGCTTGAATCTGCTTCTCAGCGCCCTTGGGGTTTCGATATTCTTGCAGAACCTGGTTCTGAACTACCAGGGGGCAGAAATACGCTTTTTCCATGTATCTTCCCTCATTCCAGAGAGTATCCGTGTGTTTCATATAGGAAATGTTGTGCTATCCTTTACGAGGATACTGGTCATCCTTGTTACCTTCCTGCTCATGGCCCTCTTGACCGTAATGGTAAAGAAGACAAAGGTCGGCAAGGCAATGCGTGCTACTGCACAGGATACGGAGGCAGCAACCTTTATGGGCATCGATGTGGACAGGATTATTGTTCTCGTGTTCCTGGTTGGATCGGCACTAGGGGGAGCGGCTGGAACGCTTGTTGGGTTGCTCTTCACCCAGGTTGATTACTATGTGGGATTTCAGGCAGGACTGAAGGGATTTACGGCTGCTGTCCTGGGAGGTATTGGAAATATCTTTGGCGCCATGATGGGCGGTATCATTCTTGGTTTGGTCGAGGCCTTAGCAACGACATTTTTTCCTTCTGCCTATAAGGATGTGGTTGCCTTTGTGATTCTTATCCTGGTTCTCATTTTCAGGCCATGGGGTCTGATGGGTGAAAAGATCCCGGAAAAAGTCTGATGAACAACCATTTCGCTAAGACTGAGTTGAGTAAGAAGCAGAAGCTGGTACTCTATGGGTCCATCGGGGTTATTCTTGCTGGCGCACCCCTCATAATGCCGAACAATTACTGGCTGAGAATCTATACCATGAGCGGTCTTTACGTCATGCTTGCCCTCGGCCTGAACGTGGTAGCAGGATTTGCCGGTATACTGGACATGGCATATGTCGCCTTTTTCGGTATTGGGGGCTACACCTTTGCCCTTTTATCTTCGAGCCAATTCAACATTCACCTACCATTTCTACTGGTTCTTCCCATAGCAGCATTTATAAGCATGGGATTTGGGTTTGCCTTAGGTTCAACCAGCATGCGTTTGAAGGGGGATTATCTTGCAATTGTCACCCTGGCATTCGCCCAAATCTTCAAACTCATGTTGCTCAACCTGGACCGGCCTGTCAATATCACCGGCGGTGTCAATGGCATTTATAACCTTGACCCCATCAACATTCTTGGGTTCAAGCTTGTTTCGCCTGTGCCCTATTCCTACCTCATCTGGTTTTCCGCTATTATTGTGATAACAGGATCTTTCCGGATCAAGAGATCACGTTACGGCAGAGGCTGGCAGGCAATTCGCGAGGATGAACTTGCAGCAGAGTCAATGGGCGTTAACACAGCATGGATGAAACTCATGGCATTTGCCGGAGGGGCATTCATTGCAGGTGCCACCGGCGCCTTGTTTGCCTCTTTTCAGGACTCTGTTTTTCCTAACAACTTTGATTTTCCACAACTGGTGATCATATACTGCATGGTCATCTTAGGGGGTCTCGGCAACATCGTTGGTGTGATCTTGGGTGCTATTCTGCTTTCTATCCTACCTGAGTTTCTTAGGGAATATGGGGCATATCGAATGATGTCATATGGTCTTATCTTGATTGTGTTAATGGCATTGAGACCCCAGGGTATCATGGGAGAAATCAGATTTCTTGTGAAAGGCAGAAGGCGACCGGACAAAGATGAGTCCGGGCTTCTCAGGTCCTCTACAGAGCTGTACTATGAAGAAAAAGAACAGGCAATAGAGAAGCACAGGAAAAGATACTCAAAGGGTGATCGCATCATACTCGAACTGAAGAATGTAACACAGAACTTTGGTGGACTTAAAGCAGTCGACAACCTGAGCCTTAAGCTTTTTGAAAAAGAGGTGTTGAGCATAATTGGACCAAACGGGGCCGGAAAAACAACCCTGTTCAATCTGGTTTCCGGCATATACTCACCAAGCTCTGGTTACATTCTTTTTGAAGGCTCTGATATTGCGGGGTTAAGGCCCCACAAGGTAGTAAAAACAGGTATTGCGCGAACGTTTCAAAACCTCAGACTCTTTAGCACTATGAGTGTACTGGACAACGCCAAGGTGGCACAATTCTGTCGAACAAAATGTGGGCCCCTCTCAATCCTTCTTCATCTCCCTATTTATTGGAAAGAAGAGGCTCAAACAGAGACAAGGGTAAGGGAGGTGCTGGGTCTTTTTGGAGCCAGGCTCACTGGCTATCGATTTGACCAACAGGCAATTTCTCTGTCCTTTGCGAATAGAAGGCGCCTCGAGATTGCCCGAGCGATATCCACAAACGCCAAGGTGCTGATGCTTGATGAGCCTTCAGCAGGGATGAACCCGCAGGAGACCATAGAGATAACCAACTTTATCAAGAGCCTTAGAGACGTTTATGGTTACACGATAATCATGATAGAGCATAAACTCAATGTAGTCAAGACAGTTTCTGATCGAGTAATCGCTCTTGATTATGGTAAAAAAATTGCAGAAGGAAACTATGAAGAGGTAGCGAGTAACAAGCAGGTGATCGAGGCCTACCTGGGACGGAAGGGGCATTGATTTATGAACAAGATCCCCATTCTAGAGCTGCAAAATGTTGATACCTACTACGGGAGTATTCAGGCATTATATGACATCGATATAGTGATATATGATGGAGAGCTGGCGTGCCTTCTAGGTGGAAATGCCTCAGGTAAATCTACGATTCTCAAGACGATTCTTGGGGTATGCAACATCAGAAAGGGAATGGTGAAACTCAACGGCGAGAGAATAGATGGAAAACCAACAAAATATATTATATCCAAAGGCGTGGCTATCGTTCCTGAAAATCGAAGGATCTTCCCTAGATTGAGTGTTCTCGAAAACATGGAAATGGGGGCTTACCTCAGAACAGACAGGACTGAGGTGAAAAGGGACATCGAGAGAATGTTAGGTCTCTTCCCCAGACTCAAAGAGCGGCTCCATCAACCCGGTATTACCTTGAGCGGGGGAGAACAGCAAATGCTTGCCATGGCGCGGGCCCTGCTCTCCAACCCCAAGATACTTCTGATGGATGAACCTTCCATGGGCCTTGCCCCCATTCTTGTGGATCAACAGTTTGATCTGATCCATAAGGTCAACCAGCAGGGGACCACTGTTTTTGTGGTAGAGCAAAATGCTACTATGGCACTTTCAATCGCAGATCGAGGGTACGTGCTTCAAACCGGTTCCATCGTGCTCGCTGATACTGCCCAGGCTCTTCTCAATAATGAAATGATGCAGAAGGCTTATCTTGGAGGAGAGAACTGATTTACTGGAGACTTGGAACTATGGAAGAAGGCCTGCTGCGATGAATGATTTGGATAATTTGATTGAGAGAAAATCCTTTATCCTGGGTATGATGGCGGCATTTGCCGAATGTCTCGCATACGAGTGCAAGAAAGCCGCTTTTTCTCCTCCTTTTTATCCTGAAGATTATGAAATAGTCCGTCCGCAAGCTGAAGAGATCGCTCAGGAGCAAGGGATTTACTTATGGTACGAGAAGAATTTGGATATTCCTGAAAATACCAGGGTAAACTGGTTTGTGATGTATAAATTCCCGGAGGTGCTCGATGAATATAAAAACATCAGAGAGCAAGGGTTTAATCCAGCCTGGGATCTTGAGAAGTTCTATGCTCTTTTAAGTTATGGGATTGTGTGGGGAAAATCCGCCGATAACGTTGTTCCCAAAATAAGACAAAAAAGGCTAATTGAAGATACAGTATCAAGAGTTCTCTTCAAGCCCGGGGACTGGCCTCCCTTAAAAAGGTAGATGTCTGGTTATGTCGTCATTGGCTGGAAAGGCACTCCCCGCTGTCTCTCGAGTTCTTGTTGTTTGAGGGAGGCAACTAGAAACGGCAACACGGCAACTGCCACCTTAGTAAATGGATCTCTGGATATGTCGGCAGCTGCAAACAGGCACACTGCCAGTGGTGGTGTTAAGAGCCCGATATTGAGGTTTACGATCATCAGTATGCCGAAGTGAACTGGATTGAGGCCGATTGCCGTTGCTCATGCGGCATCCTGGATCGGCTTTACGTCTCCTTCACGCGTAAACTTCTTCAGCGTCTCGATCCGCTCATCGGTTTTCCTCTGGATATGGGCAACTTGCTCCTCATCGAGATGGTTATACTTACCGATCAGGGACAAATACGCCTTCACCGGTAACGGGTCCTCAACAGGGTGCGTGAAATCGATACACCTTGCCTCAGCTTCATACTCCCATAGGGGCACCATGTTCGTCTCCACAGCCTTGCGACCTACCTCGATAAGCTTGCTAGGTGGGAAGCGCCACCCTGTAGGGCAGGGCGAAAACACATGGATATAGGCCATACCCCGCTTGGCCGCCTCAACAGCCTTTTCCAGTTTGGCGTAATAGTCCTCCATAAATGTCATGCAAGCGGTAGCTACATACTCGCAGTTATGCATAACCATAAGCAGGGCCATGGGCTTGGCATCCCGGCTTTTTCCGCGCAAAACGGTCCCCACCGGGGTAGTGGACGTCCAGGCACCATATGGGGTAGTACTCGAGCGTTGCACACCGGTGTTCATATACCCCTCGTTATCAACGCAGATATAGATCATCTGCTCTCCCCGTTCAGCTGCTCCAGAGAGGGACTGAAACCCGACATCTGCCGTTCCCCCATCTCCGGCAAAGGCCAGCATAGTCACATCACGGCCGATACGGTTGTAATAGCGCCGGATACCTGCGAGCATGGCCGCCGTATTGGTCAATAAGGGATGGAATATTGGGGTCTTAGTGGCAGTAACACCGTTGAATCCGACAGCTCCTACACCAGGTATACAACCAGGAGGGGTAGCCACCACCGTGTTTGGCCCAATCCGACGCAGGGTGTGTCGGATGAGCAATTCAGAATTACAACCCTGGCAGGCCGAGATACCTGGGACAAAAAGATCCTCCAGATCCCCCCACCCGTTGTAGATATCCGAACCGGTCTTTAACTCAAGAGCACCACGGGGGCAAGCCTTGACACATACAGGATCTCCATCGCAGAAATCACACTTCATAACCTGGTGAGTGATGGGATTGTATGTGATCCCACCATAGGGACACGCCAGGGTACACAATTGGCAGCTCACACATTTGCTCTCATCCAAACTGACAACACCTGTATCTATATCCTTTTTCAAGGCCCCTGCCGGGCAACTCGGAACACAGCGAGGTTCCCCGCACTGACGACACAGGGCCAAGAAAAATGCCCCCTCTTCCCCATCCTGTGATACCTTGATACGTGAATGTGCCGGGTTCCGGGTACCGCTATGAAACTCAGCACATGCCTCAACACACTGATTACACCCATCACACCGATCCGGGTAAAAGGCAATAGTAGGGTAACTCTTGCCCAATGTATTATCCCCTCCCTGTTTGAACAACTAAAGTCGACCCTAACCCCAAATCTTGGACATCAAAATACGCCCCATTTGGAGCGGGCCAGCAGCAAATCTCGCCTTAACCTCGCTAAGATCCACTCTTTGCCGCACCAGTTCATACATGATGCCTGGATCGAGCATGGTATTCACCCCTGACACCGCCACCAGCCGATCATCCTCAAATACCATCTTTTGATACTGAACACTGCTAGGCAAAAAGACCTGGTCAACCTCTATACCCCCAGCCGACTCGGCCCTCCCAACCAATCCTACAGAAAATGCTCGATGACCAAAGAAATGATAGGCATTCCGGGCAATACCTCCAGTGAAGGGCTTCAACGCAGAATCACCTACCATATCCATGCCCGCGATGCGCCCCTGCTCCACCGCGTTAGGAAGATTGGCATTCACCCGCTTCTTTCCACCGAAAAAACTGCGGGCCTCGGCCACGTCGCCTGCTGCCCAGATATCGCGTGAACTGGTCCGCATCGTGTCATCCACCACGATGCCTTCACCGATGTCTATCCCTGATCCAGCAAGATAGTCCATGCGAGCTCTCACGCCTGTTGCCACCAAAAGCAGGTCCCCTGATAACTCCCCGCCCGATTCCAGGGACACAGTGCAGGTGCCATTTGACGCTGTCACGTGGGTCACCGTGCTTCCCGTGAGTATCTTAATGCCATGCTCGGTAAATACCTGCTGGACAAGGCCTGCGGCCTGCTCGTCAAAGTAACCTGGCAGCACCCGAGGCAGGGCTTCCACTATCGCTATCTGAACACCTGCTTTGGCCAGATTTTCTGCGGCATGCATCCCTATGAGTCCTGCGCCCAGGATTATGGCCGATTTTGCCTTCTGCGCGATGCTCTGCAAGCGCACCGCATCTCCAAGGGTGCGCAATACATGACAAGAAGCATCTTTCACACCAGGTATGGGTGGCAAAGTTGGCTCTGCCCCCGTAGCCAAAAGCATCTTCTCATATTTTAAGGTTTCCCCAGAATCCATGCTTACGCTATGGTTAGCAGGGTCCACAGCCACTACTCTTGCACCCTTCTTGAAGGTCACTCTGTGGCGATCCAGGGCCTCTGCATCCCGAAGAAAGATCTGTTCAGGATCTATCTGGCCAGAAATGACATAGGGTAAGATAGTGGGAGAATAGGGGAGAGTGTCTTCCTGGGTTACCAGGGTAATCGAACCTTCCGTATCCTGGATCCGAATAGCTTCAAGGGCAGAAAGAGCGGCGTGACTGCTGCCAATAATGAGATAGTTACTGTGAGACACGATCACTCCCTGGACTTTGATCATTTTCGTTGAGCCACACAGGTTCTGAGAATACCTCACCGTGAAGCGCCATTGCAGTAGTTTCAATGACGCGATTGAAGTGGTCCACCGTGATATCTGCCCCGGCCAGACCTCCAATGAAACTGACAGCCGGGATGTGCCTATTCAAGAAATACATAGCGGAAAGCAGTTCTTGGTACACAGGGCCAAAATTCCAGCCAAAGCTCACCGACCGATCCACCACCCCCACGGCCTTGACCTTGCGCAATGCCTCACGGAGCGCCTGAAGCGGAAAGGGGCGGAATGTCTTGATCTTGACGAGACCTATCCTCTCACCTGCCTCGCGGGCTGCATCCACTGCATCCTTGCCAGCTCCGGTCATGCTGCCGATAGTCATTATGGCATAGTCCGCATCTTCTAAGCGATACTCTTCTATGAGGGGGGCGTAAGACCGCCCTGAGGTCTTTTCCCACTCCTTGTGAACCTCTGTGATAACCCCAAGTGCATTCTGCATACCCTTGCACAGCCCCTTACGATAGCGCACAAAAAGGGCCGGACCCAATCCCCCTGCACCACCAGTCAGGGGATCAACCCCCATGGGCCGATCCGGATCCAAGGCAGCATGCCAATTGGTGTTTTTTTCACCCAGGAACGCATCTACCTCTTCTTGATCCGGGATCTCCACCTTCTCTACCCCATAGGAAAGATAGTTTCCATCATGGTTCACATTCACCGGGAGCATGACATCGCGGTGTTCAGCGATCCTATAGGCCATGATCACTGTGTCCAAAATCTCCTGGTTATTTTCGCAGTACATATGTACCCAGCCAGCCTCGCGAACAGTCATCGCATCCTGCTGCCCGCCCCATACACACTGAGGCGTTATCCCATCCCGGGTTACAATGGACATAACAATGGGCAGTCGCAGCGGAGGCGTGCGGAAATACGGCTCAAACATGAAGGCCAGTCCCTGGCCACAAGTGGCAGTGAAGGTTCTGGCCCCGGCGAGGCATGCGCCTTGCAGCACAGATAGTACACTGTGCTCACCCTCCACATCCATTAGATCGGCCTGGATAATGCCATCAGCCACGAACTGGGAGATATACTCGGCCAGCGAAGACTGAGGTGTAATCGGATAGACCGCAACCATATCGGGCCTAGAAAGGGCAACACCCCAAGCTGCTGCCTCGTTCCCGTCACAAACAATCGTTCTCGCCATAGGCTAGTCCTCCAACTCCTCCACCATAATGATGGCATGCTGTGGACATTCCTGGGCGCAGACGCCGCATCCTTTGCAGATCTCCAAATCTGCCTCAAACCAGGTCGGCTTCTCAACGATACACTGGCAAGGACAATAGACCCAGCAAGTGGCACACTTGACACACTTGTCTCGATCCACCAATGGGCGCTCTGCCCGCCAGTCGCCTGTCCTCAATACCGAATGTTCGGTGGCAATAGGACACAGATCATTGGGGATGGTCGACTGATCAAAGGGTTTTCGAGCTTGATGCCTCATGAAACCTCCTGCCCATTGATATCAAAGACTTTCGTTTCCTCATAGCCCCGATGCACCGCCTGGATATTCTTGTCTAAGGCCGCATCACGAAAGGCCACTGATTCCATTCCTTTGCACACCGAGTCCACGGAAACCATACCGGTAGTCTTAGCAAAGGCGCCCAGCATTATAGAATTGGTGATGGCCCGGCCAAAAATCTCCAGGGCAATCCCAAAGGCATCGCACAGCCCCACCCGAGAGACAGTGCTTGGAAATGCAAGTTGATCAAGGGATTTTTTTGTGGCCTGAACCCAGATCCCCTTGGGGTTCATGCCGGAAAAGATATCCACGGATCGGGGCAGAGTAGGATCCAGGCATATAATGCAGTTGGGGTGGTAGATATTTGTGGTCTGCCGGATCACCTTGTCATCAAACCTGAGAAAGGCCGCCACAGGTGCACCCCGTCGTTCAAAACCAAAAGAGGGAATGGCCTTCACGGACTTTCCCTCCTCCACCAGGGCCTTTGCCAGGATCTTGGAGGCAAGTACGGCCCCCTGTCCACCCCTGCCGTGAAATCGGATCTCATACATGTTACTGCCCACTGTTGAAAACCAGTTCAAATCTAACGGTTTTATACAGCTCTTCAACCTCCTTTTCAAGTCATATATGCATACTCATGAGGGAAACATATCCAAGTTCCTCACCCAAAACCCCTCCCCGTTCATAATTATGATTTTATGCTTTACTTTCAAAAATTCTCTGGTGTATATACATAGACCTATATGGTCCTACAAGGGGGTTTTCCTGTGAAAAATATTATTACCGGCGAAGATGTTGATATTGCCTTTGAATCAGGGAAAAAGGAAATTGTTGTCGGGCCGCAAGATATTGTTACCAGCATAGCAAAGGAAAAGGCGGAAAAATGCGGAATACAGTTTGCTGTCACAGAAAAGATACCATCTGCACCTATGGGTTTAACACCGTCTGCCTTGAACGAGGCCAGTTTCACCCCTAGTTTCGTCAGGGATGATAAGACAGTTCCCATACATGCTGCCAGGTCAGGAACTGCTCCTACACCCCCTTTTGATATGGAATACTGGAGAAAACAGTTTCCTCTGCTTAGCACTTACACTCATGTCGCCAATTGCTCTCACGCTCCTCAATCCACATTCACCCGAAACGCTGCCCTTGAATACCTTGAAAACTGGAACACCATGGGAATGGATTGGGATCGATGGATGGAGGAGGTTTACCATGCCAAAGAGGAATTTGCAAAGATCATCAATGCTGATCCAGGTGAAATTGCCGTGGGCACTTCTGTTTCGGAATTCACAAGCACAGTTGCTAGCTCGCTACCCTTAAACACCAACAGGAAAAAGGTGATTGTTACCGATGCGGAGTTTCCAACGGTAGGCCATGTATGGCTGGCAAACCAAAAGTATGGTTTCAATGTTCAATTTATACCACTGAAAGACGGCATTATCGATATCGGTGACTACGACAGATATGTTGATGAAAACACCATTATCACATCAATATGCGACGTTTATTATTATAACGGGTTTAAACAGGATCTGAAGAGTATCATTCCCAAGATTCATGAGAAAGGCTCTTTGGCCTATGTTGATGCATACCAGGGACTTGGTACCCATCCCCTTGATGTAAAAGAACTGGATATCGATTTCCTGGCCTCTGGTAATCTGAAATATCTGCTCAGTGTGCCCGGAATAGCCTTTCTATATGTGAAGAAAGAGATAGCAGAATACTTGCATCCTGCGTTTACCGGATGGTTCGGACGAGTAGATCCTTTTGCCTTTGACATACACAATCTTGACTGGGCAAAGGATGCCAGACGCTTTGACAATGGGACCCCGCCAGTGCCCACCGCATATATTGCAACTGCAGGCATGAAGATAATCAATACTGTTGGTGTGGAAAATATCTACCAGTGGACCAACATTCTTTCGGAACACTGCATCAAAGGCGCTCTTGAAAGGGGATTGGATCTGGCAAGCCCTACTGATCTAAACATCAAAGCGCCCAATACTGCCATACGGGTACCCGGTGATTCGCATGAATTTGAAATGGCCTTAAGAAAAAAAGGTGTTATCGCCTCAGCCAGATCGGATGTGGTAAGAATAGCCCCCCACTTTTTTACCAGATTAGAGGATATAGATTATATCCTTGATTGTTACGTCGAAATACTAAAAATGCCTGTTGATTCTGCTCGCAAGAAAATTGCTGCCTCGTGCTGGGAGTATACCAATGGTGGTAATGCGCTGTAGGTAGCGCTGGGCAAACATCTCCGGGCAGCAGGGCCAAAGATCAATCTTGAGATATGATTATAAGGCAACGCAGGATGCGTTTTATTCAATTACCTAAAATTATGAGGAATCATCATGAAACTATGCAAGGTAATCGGTTTTGCAACTTCCTCAATAAAGTATGAGGGCCTGAGCCCATACAAGCTCCTGGTATTAAAAACTATAGATAATAATGGAGTTCCATCGGGGGATGGCTTTCTCGCAGTGGACACCTTTGGGGCCGGATTGTCCGATGTAGTAGCAGTTACTACTGGAGTTACCGCGACCAATGCCGTGAATAACAAAGATCTGCCTGTCGATGCTGCGGTAATCGCAATTCTTGACCATGTTTCAATAAACAAAAAGGAAATCTATACCAAGAACAAGGAGGACTAAATGAAGGCTATAGGAATGATTGAAACGAGAGGTCTGGTAGGTGCAATAGAGGCTGTGGATTCCATGGTAAAATCAGCCAATGTTGAGGTACTCGGATTGCAACAGAGTGGGGGAGGACTTGTGGCCGTGTTTGTGCAGGGTGATGTAGGGGCTGTCAAGGCTGCCGTAGATGCGGGTGCCGCAACGGTCAAAAAAATAAGTGAAATTGTTTCGGTGCATATTATTGCCAGACCGAGTGAGGAAACCCTGAAGGTAATCCCTGCCTGGGACAAACCGGCAAAAGGGAAATGAATAAGGTGTACTGAGTAAAATGTGCATTATTTATGGGTGAACAAGGTTTCCAACTGAGGGCCTATGCCTTTATAGACAGTATGCAGCCTCAATTTGCGGCCTTCCTCGGCTCCGAACTGAATGGTGATGTGCCTCTTGCCACCATGGCAGAGTTATGGATGGAACTTGCTCCCGGGAGTGAGATTTACAATCTCCTTGATTCTGCACTAAAGAATAGTGATGCAAAACCAGGCCTTCAGATGGTTGAAAGGGAATTCGGAGTACTTGAAATACATTCGTTTGCTGTAGAATCTGTAAAAGACGCAGGTCAAACAATTTTGAATTCCTGCGGATTGGATGTTTCTCAGAGACTCAAACCGAAAGTAGTCTCGTCAAAAATAATTAACAAGATTAACCCTTACCAGGCACAGCAAATCAATAAGACAAGAAAAGGCAATCTTCTCCTACCTGGGCAATCGTTGCTGGTATTCGAGGTTGAACCTGCTGCATATATCGTGTTGGCCGCAAATGAGGCTGAGAAGTCATCTGATATTCAGCTCATACACTTCAACTCTTTGGGTCGTTATGGAAGGCTGTTTCTTGCCGGCAGTGAATCACAGGTTAAGTCCGCCCTGGAATCAGCACTTTCTGCAGTTAAAAACATTTGAATCCCGCACATCCCTTACTATTCCTGGCTCTCTTAAGGTTACCGGTTTTCTACTATGAGTAATCATAAGATTCCCTTTATACCTGAGTATTTCAAAAAGAACAGGACAACATTTGTTCCTGAATGGATAGCCAAGGATAAACAGGTATCTAGGATCGACAAAAAGGTTCCCGCTGCACTACATGAATCCCTTGCTTATGACCATGTTGCAGGAGATGCCCCTTTTATCCTCAAGGGAGGCAACTGTGTCATCCCGTATAAAGGCATTTTCCCCTTAGATATCATGGTTGAAAAGGGGAGCATTGTGTTGGTGGGAAAAGATTTATCCTATCACGATGCAACCATTGTAGGAGTGGAAGGTAAATACATCATTCCAGGGGTAATAGACCCGCATGTTCACCTAGGTATCTTCACCGCCTTTGATACCGAAATTGTGAGCGAAACAAGGTCAGCCTTGCTGAATGGGGTAACAACCATGGGATGTTACCTCTTCAGCCAAGATTCTTATCTGAATACCCTTGATGAAATTATACACAAGATAGAAAACCACTCGTTCTGCGATGTGTTTATACATCTTGGCATCCTGAACCAGAAACAACTTGAAGAAATACCGCTCTATTACTCAAGATATGGTATCACCTCTTACAAGATCTGGATGTGCGGTATTCCTGGCCTTATTCCGGATGTTGAAGATGATTTTTTGCTTGATGTAATGGAAAAGATTGCTTCCCTGGGGGAGGATGTTGTTCTCAATATTCATGCAGAAAACCACAGGATAGTTAACCGGGCGACAAACAGATTGAAAAAAGCCGAACCGGTTCCGGATTCCCTAAAGGTATGGGAACAGAGTCATCCGGCGTTTGCTGAAGCTGAGGCTGTTCAGAGAGCTTCTTGGCTTGCAAGGCAAACAGGGGTGAGAATTTATTTTGTTCACATGTCATCCAGACAAGGCATCAGGGTGGCAACAGAGCTCAAAAGAGAAAACAAGAATATATATTTTGAAACGACTTCTCCTTATTTAACGTTAAACCTGGAGCAGGATCTGAAATTTTCTTATAAGATGGCCCCTCCTATCAGAACAAAAGATGATCAGAACTCCCTCTGGAGTGCACTAACCGAAGATGTTCTGGATACAATCGGCACGGATCATACCTGCATGTCTCTTGAGGAGAAGAAAGCGGATGCTAATCTTTGGGATATCCCGCCGGGCTATCCTGCAGTGGGAACACATCTTCCGTCTTTGCTTGACGCCGCCAAAAGAACCACGTTCCCTTTATCCACACTGATTGAAAAGATCACTGCATCCCCTGCAAGAATATTCGGTGTGTATCCCAAAAAGGGGAGCATTTTACCTGGAAGTGATGCAGACCTCGTTATTATTGATCCTGTTTTAAAAAAAGAGATGACACCTGAAATCGCTGCCTCCAGGTCTGATTATTGTCTCCATGAAGGGAAAACATTGACAGGCTGGCCCGTGACTGTGGTTAAATCAGGGAGAATTATTACCCGCGATAATTTTGAGCGGGAGAAGGATTCCATCAAAGGCCGTTATCTGAAAAGGCAATAGTTATTCTGTGCTCAACGGTATCTTTCATCGAGTCGAAGCCCACGTTTCCGCACGCTCTTTATCCATAGAAAATCTCTGTATGCATAAAGCGCGATAAAGAGCTATCTCTCTAAATTCCAAAACTCCCCGCCCTTCCGGGCGGGGCATTCTGGCATTTTTAGTGAGAACAGAGCACCGTTGCAACAATTTGGAACCGTTCAAAAGTTGATGCATTCGTAAAAAGTCCAATATGCCTCTTAATTGTCATTCCTGCGAAAGCAGGAATCCAGTTATTTCAACTTATTATG
>JADFWK010000227.1 GCA_015223015.1 Pseudomonadota bacterium | reverse complement strand
CTATGCTCTCTTTCTTTTCTGTATTGGGAAGCGCTGAACAGCCCCACCAGTACTTGATAAACGGGGGTAAGAATATTACGAGAAGGCTCAGAAATAGGGCCAAAAAAATAAATTGGCCCATCTGACTCTCAAACATTCTTCTAAGGGAGGGCCATGAAAGTAAGGTTATCAGATCATAGCAAACAGTGAGGATCGCCCAGGGAAAGAGGATGGGAAGATTGAGCTTTATGTTTGATTCTATGTAAGCCCATCTTTTTTCAGGAGAATGTGTAAAGGCATAATGTACAGGGTAGCCGTAATACCAGATGGTTGCAAGAAAGGCAAGGAAGACAGCAATTGCCGCAGCTCCGGAAAGGATGGAAAATGTGGTAAACCCGGGGATCTGAAGAAGCCAGTATTTCAGGTTTAAGAGGTAGACACACAAAGCAAATATGACTATCGAGAGAATGGAGAGTCTGGTGACCAACCACTGGTATGCTGAGCTCATCTGGCTCTGATCCAAGCCCGGGTAGCTGCCCTGGGAGGCCGCCAGAAGCTTAGAAAAGCGATACCTGCAGTAGATTGAAAAATTGAGCCATAACAAAAACAGAAGGAGAATGGCTGTGAAGGGTGATTTAAAGAGACCCGCTCCAGGATAATTGAAGTTAAATATTACCAGGACAACAATAATATAAATGATGTTATTAAACATTTGATTCAAAAACCCCAGTCCTTCAATCTTGCCAACATCCTTTCTCGGTGGGTGCCCGGCCAATAGAATCGCTTACAGGAAGGGCAAAATTGAATCTTTTCAGGGTAGCGAAAGAAAACATAGTCGGGGACATGGGCCTGAGCTCCCTCTCGATCAACCTTTGAAAGGGGTGAGTTACAAATACTACATCTGGTGAACCATTTTTCTTGATCCCGGGATAGCCTGAGATTGCTGTCAAGCACCGTGAGTTGATCCTTAACCAGATCCTTATCGATAAAGATAACATGAGGATATTCTGTGGCCCTTACACTGCTCCTTGTCAGGAGAACCCTTCCCTCCGCAACCAGCTCAGATAATCTTTGCTCCGAATAGCTTTTCTGGTAGATGGTATCATACCCCATAATCCTCAAGTACCGTGCTAGCTTCCCAAGCATGCTATCAGCCACAAACAACATTTGCTTTGTTGTGTTCATTGGGTTTGTTGTGTGTTTTTCAGCCCACTTTATACTGACAGGATTCGCCCACGCCGACGGATCGCTTTTTTCACTCGTTCTGCTCAATAACTTCAAAACCCGGTGGAGGGTCCAGGGAGAAAATCTCTTCCGGGATTGGTTTGTTACGAGTTAGATTCCTGTATCGTATCTCCACTGATTGATTCTTATCTTTCCGTGCTATCTCAATTTTCAAGGGCCTCGGTCCGAAATCATCTTGCTTGAAATCCGATAACATTATGGTAATTCCTTCATATGGAAAGAAGACCGATCGCGGCAAAAGGGAACGAGGAAAAAAGGAGATAATTTGTGTAACCTCTCCCTCCCCATTGTAGAGAGTGACCTCATACGGTTTTAAACTGGCTGCCTTCGAATGAGGCAGTACCGGCACATTACCAGACAGTATTTGCCAGATTGAATCCAGATCAAGCCTGAGTAAAAAAAACAGATCCATCGGCAGGCGGTTTGATTGGCCTTTAAAGAACTTATGGTCAACAAAGGACAGTACCGACGTATTGTCTCCGTCTAATACGATAAAAAAGAGAGGCCTTCCCCAGGGGTGAGAGACTTCAAGCCTGACCTTGAATGGTCTGCCACCAGCAGCAAGCAGATTCAACTCCGATTCCTTTTCCCTGTCTCTGTACCGTAGTCTCCCAGCTCCATGAAAGCTGGATATTCTTCTTCCCTCTGCTCTGAGGTTAGAAATAAGCTGAGCGGTCTCTGTTTCAGAAAAAGGTGCATAGGGTGGAGAAGGCACCAGTGGTGCACATCCTATCAAGAAGATTAAAACAAGGATGGTCAGATACGATAAGCCATGGATCCATCTTCTATACGGTAACGAACCAAAGTCCGGGAAATGTGCGATGTGCGATGTGCGATGTGTCAAGGGGCATAGCCTTCCAGATGCTCCATAACATCTTTGAGCTTTCTCTCTAATCTTTCTTTTGGCGCATTCTTGAGCGAAATCGCCTTCTCATAAGCCTTCAAGGCCTCTTTATAGTCACCTTTCTTAAGGTATACATCACCCAAATGCTCGGCAATTGCAGGATCATTCGGTGTCAGTTCGATAGCCTTTTTCAACTCCGTTAAAGCCTTATCGTAGAGCCCTTTTCGAAAATACACCCATCCCAGACTATCAATTATATAACCGCTATTAGGTTTGTACTGCACAGCCTTCTCAATGAGCTCCAGGGCCCTATCAAGGTGAATATTCTCATCTGCATAGGTATAGCCGATGTAGTTAAGGGCGTCGGCGTGCCGGGGATCTATCTTGATAACTATCTCCATCTGTTTGATAGATTCTTCGGTCCTCTTTGACTTACCCAATATAATACCGAGTCTGTATAGAAGGTCAGTATTTTCCTCATTATACCGTATACCTTCCTGTAAGACATCCATAGCACCCTGGTATTCTTCTTTAATCTCATAGAGTGATGCTAAAACCAGGTATAGTTGAGGAGGGTTATCACTCGTTTGATTGATGGTTTCTCTGAGGAGATCTATGGCCTTATCAGTCTTGTCTTGCTTTTCCAGTATATAGGCCATGTGGATCCGGGCGTTAATAAAATAGTTGCCTTCCGGATTAATCAGATCAAAGTTTCTGTACGCTTCAGCCAGATCTTCATTCTCTTCCAAGGCAGCTCCCAGGTAGTAT
Organism: Pseudomonadota bacterium; assembly: GCA_015223015.1. Classification (GTDB taxonomy): domain Bacteria; phylum Desulfobacterota; class DSM-4660; order Desulfatiglandales; family B25-G16; genus JADFWK01. Next base: position 10,147 of record JADFWK010000227.1, on the reverse strand, counting down.
CTGGCCTCCTGATCATCCGGCCACACAGACACTATCGACGAGAGTTCGGCGATAGACTCGTCTAATTTTCCATACCTGAGGTATATCAAGCCCAGTCTTTTTCTTTTTACATCCTCCGGGCCTAATGCCTGTTTCATCTCATCCATATATCTTTCTGCCAATTTCACTTGACCCTTCTGATAGTACAGGGCGATCAGCCTTTCCCAGGCACTTGTATCGGTAGGGTATAATTGCAGTATTTGCTGGTAGGTTTCTATTGCCAAATCAGGATTACCTATCGTGGTGTATAAGGCTGCCAAATCGAAAAGGGCAGGAAGAAATCTTGCGTTGATTTCCAGCACTCTCAGAAATGCCCTCTCTGCCTCATCATATTCTTTGAGCTCCAAATTTATCTTTCCCTTGTAGTAATGAGCTATCATCAGGTCGGGTTCCTTTTCTGTCAAAATCGACAGCTCTTCAAGGGCAGCATTGTATTTTTTTAATCTGATAAAGAGTGTAGATAATTGAAGCCTTACCTCTTTATTGTCCGGAGCCTGTGCAAGGATCTCCCTGCACTGAGCTATTGCCAAGTCAAATTCCTGGAGCTTGGAGTAGATCTCTGCCAGTAACCTTCGAGCTGCGAGATCACCTGGAGCCAGGTCAACTAACCTTTGGGCCAGAACCAAGGCATCTTCTATTCTGCCATTCTTTACCAGTACCTGGGACAATTTCAGGAGTAAATAGGGAGAGTCTTTGTCGTGTTTGAGGGCCTCTTTGAGATAGATCTCTGCATCCTGGTAGTTGCCATTAATTATGGCTAGAGATGCAGAGGTATAGTTTTCATAGGCACCTTGGATACTATCCTTCTCGTCTTTCATCTCTGCTTTTTCAATGGCCCCTTGTTGCGAAGGTAATCTTTTTTCTATGCCTATGCCTCCACAGGACAGGGCAAACGCAATAAGAAAAAGCAAAAACCAGATAGATACTATTCCAACTATTCTATTCATGTAGAAGATCAGAGAAATTTTCTTCAAAATTTGGTATGTTTTCCACGAGCCATTCCTTGGCCTTTTTGAGAATCTTCTCCTGAATCTGACGCACCCTTTCCCTGGATATGCTATGCTTATCTCCGAGTTCCTGAAGGGTCAATGGCTCTTCGGTCAGTATTCTGTTATCAAATATATCTCTATGTTTTCCAGAGAGCGTGTTTCTGTATTCCTCCAACTTTTCCCGGAGCAACTCCGTTCTTTCCTTCACAGAAATCAGTTCATCGGCGCCACTTTCTGGAGAGGGCAAAAACGAGCTATAGTCCTGTTTAGAATCCTCTTTAACCGGGGCATCAAGGGAAACCTCCCATCCACCCAACCGCTGTGCCATTTCAATAATCTCATCCTTTTTTACATCCAGACGTTCGGCAAGGAGTTTGGGTTCAGGATCATAACCCAAAGACAGCAACCTCTCTTTCTCCTTTGTAAGGTTAAAAAAAAGCTTTCTTTGGGCTTGGGTAGTTCCAATCTTGACAAGCTTCCAATTCTCCATAATAAACTTGAGGATATAGGCCTTTATCCAAAATGAGGCATAATAGGAAAACTTGATTCCCTTGTGTGGATCAAATTTCCTTATCGCCTGCATTAAGCCAACGTTCCCCTCCTGAATCAAATCCATGAGGTTTTTCATCCAGTATCTATGAAAATCCATCGCGATTTTTACCACTAACCTAAGATTAGCCAGAATAAGCTTCTGCCCAGCCTCCTGATCATTTTTTTCTCTATATCGTATTGCAAGTTCGATCTCCTCCTCTTTGGTAAGGAGCCTATACCTCCTTATTTCCCATAAATACATCTGCAAAGGATCGTAGGCAACTAAAGAGCCATCTCTCTTGCCGGGCACAGGCTGCAGGTCATACTGGGCCTTTGTGTCGAGATCTTTTGTCTTTTTTTGACTACCGGTAACCTTTTTCACGTTCTCTTATTCCCTCTGCTAACACTGAGTGCAGATTTAGGAGGTTCCCGCTGGTATCGAAATTTCTATGCGTCTTGAGAAGTAAATCATGAGCTATTCAGTGGCACTAGATTTCTACCATTCACACGGAGTGATGGGGAATGGATTAACCAGCTTTTTCATCTTGAACAGTAACAATGCGGTAGTTCTTTTTTCCTGCTCTAAGCGAGATGATATTATTCTGAATATCACTGGCACCCACTATTGTCTCAAAAGACGGGACTCTTTTCCCATTTATATAGGCACCCCCCTGGGATATGAGCCTTCTCGCCTCACTTCTTGTTTTGCAAAGACCCGTTGAATTGAAGAGGATATATGCCTCAATGCCTTTCTCTAAATCAGCACTCGTCAGAGAGTAGGTGGGAATTGCCTCAATATCATGAATACCCTTTTGACTAAAGAGCTGCCTGGCAGCGCTTCGGGCCTTATTGGCCTCCTCTTGACCATGGCATATTTTTGTAGCCTCATAAGCCAAAACATCTTTGGCTTTTCGTAAGCTCTCGCCCTCGTGCCGAGAAAGCTTTTCAATCTCCTCCATGGGAAGAAACGTAAAATAAGCCAGAAACCTCCTCACATCGCTGTCATCTATATTTACCCAGTATTGGTAATACTCGTAAGGAGATGTCAATTCACGGTCAAGCCATATGGCCCCTCTGGCTGTCTTGCCCATTTTCGAACCGTCAGCGGTAGTTATGAGGGGAAAGGTCAGGCCGTAGATGATGTTCCCCCCCATCCTTCTCGTCAGGTCAGCACCAGCCAAGATATTCCCCCACTGATCGTTTCCTCCCATCTGCAGAAGGCAATCATAGTTCTGGGAGAGATACCAGAAATCGTATGCTTGAAGGAGCATATAATTGAATTCTAAAAAGCTGAGTCCGGATTCCAACCTCTGACGGTAGCTTTCTGCCGCCAACATCCGGTTTACACTGAAATGTCTACCGATATCCCTTAAAAAGTCTATGTAATTCAAAGGGACCAGCCAGTCAGCGTTATTGAGCATGAGGGCCTTGCCATTGGCGAAATCGATAAACTGAGACAGCTGCTTCTTAATCCCCTCAGCATTGCTGTCGATCTCTTCCCTGGTCATGACAGATCTCACCTCATCCCTACCACTGGGGTCGCCTACAAGGGCCGTTCCGCCTCCAACCAAAACGAGGGGTCTGTGACCTTGTCTCTGCATATGTGCGAGAGACATAATCGGAAGCAAACTGCCGACATGGAGGCTTTTTGCTGTGGGATCAAAGCCGATATAGCAGCTAATTGGTTTGGTCAGCAGCTCCCTGAGCATATTCTCGTCAGTCACCTGTTCAATAAAGCCTCTTTCGTCAAAAATATCATATACATTTCTCAACTGCAGCCCTCCCATAACAATAGTCAGCTCTCAGCTCTAGTATGATGTTCCCTCCTATCCTTCCGGAAGCTTCAAACGCACTACCTTTCCCTCGGCCCCCAGATGACCGATCGGATTTCCATTCAGCGAGAATTCAATTCCCCCTGCATTTCCTATGAGAATGTCAAAACTATCCTCAGCCGTCCATCTCATCGTTTCCCCCGGCCGGAAAAGATATTCTCTAGATGATTCATTATCGATACTTATGGCAATCCAGGTACGGTTATTCACAGTGGCTGTAAGAACAAATTTTGGCAAAAGAGGTTGTTCATCCTTCACCTCTTCTGGAATCAACGGCTCCTCCCGAGCCGTAACATCCTCACCAGATTCCAATTCCGTGGGAATCCCCGTCTCATCCTCAGGCACTGTTTCTTTCTTGGTGGAAAGTCCTTGTGCTCCTGCATTATCCTGTATCTGGATATCTTCCGTGGTTACGGTATCTCCTGCCTTCTTTTCCGTCGTGCTTTTGGTATCCAGGTACTGAAAGGTCTTTCCAGTAACCGAACCCTTTTGTGACCAAAGATATATTATGCCAGCAACAAGGACTATTGCCAAAAAAGAAACAATGATAATCAGGCGCCATCTTCCAGATTCAGCACTTATTCCCTGAAGCGCGTGCGGCTGATATTGCTTAAAGGGACACCTCTTCTGATAAAGGCTGAGCACGAGTTCCTTATCCAGGCCTAAAAACTCAGCGTAGGATCGCAGAAATCCCTTAACAAATACCTGGGATGGTAACTTGTCCCATTCCTCCTTTTCCAATGCCTCCAGGTTATGCCGCGTGATCCTGGTCGCCTTGACTGCTGCATCCAAGTCTATATGGCGTTCTTCCCTGGATTTTCTTAACAGGCTCCCCAGGTTCATTTCTTCTGGGGTGTCAGGTGCCTGTTCACTACTGTTAACGTTATTCACCTTAGAATATCACCTTGATAAAAGATTTCTCCCTCAGTTCTTCAATCCACGCTGCATATTTTTTTTCTACCTTCTGTTTATACAATTTGGAACGGATAGCATCCCGTACCTCTTCAAAAGGTTTGACCCCTCCTTCTTTCTCCTCTAAAACCTTTATTATCTGGAGTCCAGAGGGAACAGGATTGAGACCGGTATACCCCCCTGGTGAAAGCTTGCTTATCATATTTCTTAATCCGGTTTCAAGGTTATTGAGCGCTACCCATCCCAGATCTCCTCCTTCTGAAGCAGCAGGCCCTTGGGAATATTTTTTGGCCATCTCGAAAAAATCCCGGCCTTGTCTCAGTCCCTGCAGTATCTCACTCCCCAAGTGTCTTACCCGAGCAATCTCTTCGGTGTCATCTGGGTCTCTAATCCTCAAAAAAATTCTGGCCAGCCTGACCTCATAGACCATCGTATATGCATCAATGTGGTTTTCGTAGTACCTTCTCACATCCTCTTCAGTTACAACTATCTTTGACTTTACAGCATAATTTATCAACCGGTAACGTTGAATCTCCTCCTTTATCCTCTCCTTATACTCCTCCAGTGTTATACCTTCTGCTTTCAGTTCCTGTATAAGCTCTTCATGCGTAATATTATTTTCCCTTTTTACCTGCTCGATCGATTGTTCTATGTCTGTTGCTGTCACCTGGATTTCTAATCTCGCTATTTCTTGCTGAGCTATTTTTTCGTTGATCAGCGTATTCAAAACAGATCTGCGTAACTCAAAGTGCTTTTCTGCATCTTTTTGCCGTAGATCCCTCGGACTCAGGCTTGCTACCCGCTTCATTGAGGTACTCAGCTCATGAAGGGTGATGATATCGCTGTTAACCGTGGCCACGACCCTGTTCGTAATCTCGGCCTGGAGATAACCGGTTGGCACTGCAAACACAATGACTGACAGCGCAAGGAGATAAATTGGTTTAGCTGCCCGCATATTCAGCCTTCTTTTTGTCTAATAAGGGGTAATCAACTTTGATGGGATATGTATCCCTCAGTTCTTGAAGCCAAACCCTATAACGCTGTTCTGTTGCCTCACTGACAAGTCTTTTTTCAATTTCCGCGACCACCTCCAAAAACCCTTTCCTCCCCGCAGGTTCTCTTTTAAGGACTTTGATGATGTGAAAGCCGTATTGGGTCTCAATGATAGTGCTTGTTTTACCTACTTCCATCGAAAATGCTCTATGAGAAAGAGCAGGAGGGAACATACCACTGGTGCGCCACTCAGTACCATAATCGCCTTGCAATGCAGAATCCGCAGATTGCTCCTCCAATAACTGTGCCATATCCTCTCCCCCTTTAAGACGGGCATACAGGTCTTCAGCCTCTTTTCTTTCCTTGGTAATGATGTGAAGTAGTTTAACCCGCGGGGGATGGCGAAATTCCTCTTTCCTCTCCTCATAGTAAGCCCTAATGGCTTGATGGGAAATGGGGGGAAGGGAGCCAGTATGCTCCCGAATGATCTTTTCAATTAAGAGCTGTTCTCTGAATCTTTGCTTCCATTCACTGTAGTCTATGCATCTCGATAGGAGTGTCTCCTGGAAGCTATTATCCGGGTAGTCCTTAACAATATCTTGTATAGCCCTTTCCAATTCAATCTCCGGAACGCTAATTCCCTGCTCTTTTCCATACGCAAGCATGAGAGAGTCGTCCACAATTCTGTCTACAAGACTATTTATAGATAACCACACCGTCCCCTTAGGAATTCCATTCTCAAGCGAGGTAATATCCACGATTCTCTCTAAATCTCCCAGAGTGATTGTTCGATCGCCTACTCTGACAACAATACTCTGGCTTGATCCTCCTTTCGGCGAGCAGCTTGACCAGGTGAAAAGAACAAAGAGGCAAAGAAGCAAAAAAATAACATATCTCGTAAAACTGGTATGTACCACGGGAAACCTTTATAAACTATTTGCTTTTTCCGTTATGTCGCGCCTTCCCTTTCCACATGGGAGATGGAAAAATATATCGTTTCTGGCCCACCGCCGCCGGAGGGTCAGCGCGCTCCACCATACAGCCAGATCACCATGGGAAGAGGCAGAGAAAGAGAGACCTAAACCTTTTAAATAACAATATTATTCGAAAAATTGCAAGGAGAATTTGGCTATTTGATGCTCTCAGTAGTACACCATCCTCAATTGTTACGAGCACACATGCCAAATTGAGTTATCACCTCCCCAGCCTCTTCTAGGGTAGCGGGGAAACCTTTTGTCTTGCTCGCAACCTCAAGTTTTTGGTCGGATAAGAAGCGGAAACTCTCTGGACTGTGAGCAACCAGATCAAGCAACTTGCGGGATGATAAAGGGGTATCCTTAGAGAAGGAAAAGATCATTGAGCTATCATTAAGGTCTAATCTCGGTGAGCCTATCTTTTTGAGCCCTATTTTGATCTTGATAACAGAGATAAGGTTTGAAACCTCTGGTGGCACGGGGCCAAACCGATCTTGAATCTCTTTTACCATCTCATCTAATTCCGACTCCTCCCTTATAGTAGACAAGCGTCTGTATATCTCGAGCCTGATATCACTCTCCTCGATGTAGCTATGGGGAATAAAAACCGGCAGATCAGTATTTATTTCAGGGAATATCTCCTCCTGCCACACCTCTCCTTTCAGCTCTGCAATCGACTGTTCTATTAGTTTGAGGTAGAGTTCATAGCCAATAGCCTTGATATGACCTGATTGAGCAAAACCGAGGATGTTCCCCCCTCCTCTTATCCTCAAATCATGTAAGGCGATGTTGACTCCTGAGCCCAACTGAGAAAAATCCATCAGGACCTTGAGCCTTTTCTGTGCATCATTCGTGAGGGAAGAACTGCTCGAAATCAAAAGATAGGCGTAAGCCCTCACATCAGCTCTGCCAACTCTGCCCCTGAGCTGATAGATCTCAGCGAGGCCAAAGCGATCAACCTCATGAATAATAATCGTATTTGCCGACGGTATATCCAGGCCTGAATCTATTATAGTAGTACATACCAGAACATCTGTCTCCCGAGCCAAGAACCTCATCATGGCCCTTTCGAGATCCCTCTCCTTCATCTGGCCATGGGCAATCTCAATCCTGGCTCTGGGCACAAGCCTTCTCATTGTATCCGCCATTGCCTCAATGGTTTGGACCCTATTGTGGACAACAAAGGCCTGCCCTCCCCTGTCCAGTTCCCTTTCGATAGCATGCGATATGACACCTTCATCAAATCCGGCTACATAGGTCTGAATAGATAACCTGTCAGCAGGCGAGGTTTGAATGATGCTTAAATCCCTGACACCCATCAAGGACAAATGGAGTGTCCTCGGAATAGGGGTAGCAGTCATAGCGAGAGCATCAACGGAGTGACGGTATTTTTTCAATTTTTCCTTGTGCCTCACGCCAAACCGCTGTTCCTCATCGATTATTAAGAGGCCCAGATCCTTAAACATCACCCTCTCAGAGAGGATCTTATGGGTTCCGATGACAATATCAATCTTGCCAACATGCAAATCACGAATTATCCTGTTTTGTTCCGAGCCGGAAATGAAGCGGCTCAAAACAGCGATTTTGACAGGATACGAGCTAAAGCGTGCCGTGAAGGTCTGATAGTGCTGCTCAGCTAAAACAGTTGTTGGAACAAGCATGGCCACCTGCTTTCCATCCATGACCGCCTTAAAGGAGGCCCTGATGGCCACCTCAGTTTTACCAAAGCCCACATCACCGCAGATAAGCCGGTCCATGGGTTTTTCTGACTCCATGTCTGAAAGCACATCATCAATAGCCTTAATCTGATCTGGAGTTTCCTCATACTCAAAGGTTGCTTCAAACTCCCTGTAGTAGTTATCTACCTTTGAAAAGGCAAAACCCTTGAGGAATTTTCTCATGCCATAGATTTTAACCAAGTCTTTGGCTATCTTCTCAATCGCCTTCTTGGCCTTCTTTTTCGTAAGCATCCAGGATCTTCCACCGAGCCTATCCAAAAGGGGACTCTCGTCATCGAGCCCGATATATTTCTGAATACGGTCTATCCTGTCTGCCGGAATGTAAAGGCGATCATGATCGGCATACTCAATGGTGACAAAATCCCGCACCCTCTTGTTAATCTCCATCTTTGAAAGTCCACCGTAGCGCCCAATGCCATGGTCTTGATGCACAACGAGATCACCCACCTGCAGCTGACTCAGTCCTGTCCATGGAATGCCCTGCACCCGTTCCCTTTTGGCCCTTTTTTCTCTCAGCTTCTTTTCCCCGAAGATCTCATCTTCGGTAATTATGATCAGGCCAGAATCTAGGTGCCTCAATCCTTGAGAAAGATAGCCCAAACAGATATATAATCCCTTTTTCTTTTCCACTTCAGCCCAGCCTCGAAATATCTCTTGGACGGGAAGATGATAATTGAGCAAGATCTCTTTCAGGCGCTGCGCCTGCTGTTCTGTTCTGCAGATGAGTATGATTTGGTTTCCTTCCTCAACCCATTCCCCAACGTTACCTGCCAAGGGAGCAAGTGAAACCTTTTGACGACCAATATCCTGATAGTCAAACTGGATTCCCGGTTTCAGGGATTCCCTGAAATCTACAACCAGGTCTGTCTTTCTCTGCCCACTGCTGGTAGCAAGATCCAAAAAATCAATCCGGGGAAATCCTTCAAGGCCGTCTTCCAGTTCTTTTTTTGGGACAAAGACCTCATCAGTTTGAGGAAAGGGTTTACCCTCTTCTAATGCCTCATTCTGAAATCTTTGTGTCTCCCGGGCATATTTATCCACTATTGATCGGGCGCTCTCACCAAATCTCTCTGATTTGATAATGCACAGATGAGCCTGCTCGGGCAGGTAGTCAAAGACGGTATCGAGATGGGAATAAAAATGTTGCAGCCATGCCTCCTGTCCTGGAAAACTCCCACCAGTTTCCGAGCTTGCTGGAAGTCTCCCCATGGACCGTGCCCTTTTAACATTGGAAGGGCTCATGATAATTTCATTGGCAGGCAGGATAGTTAACTCCCTTAACTGAGTCTTTGATCTCTGATTGACGGGATCAAAAAGCCTTATGGATTCTACTATGTCGCCCCAGAATTCAACCCTGACAGCTGAATCGTACAGAGGCGGGTACAGATCAATGACCCCGCCCCTTACAGAAAAATCGCTCCTTTCCTCTACCAAAGAAGTCCGGAAATAGCCAAAAGCGAGTAATTTTCTTATCAGATCATCCCGATCAATCTCCTCGTCAACCGCCAGATACTCGACTGAAGAAAGGAGAACCTCTTTTGGCACGAGCCGGACCATAATCGCCTCTAATGAGGTAACAATAACGGCATCTTTTTCAGTTGACACAGCATAGAGCGCCTCTATTCTCTGGCTGATCAACTCTTTTGGCGGGCTCAATCCTGTAAGCGGTGAGATGTTATAGGAAGGGAAGAGAAGTACCCTTTTACTGTTCTGGTTGGGAACAAAAAAATCCAGGTCCTTATAAAATGCCCCTGCTTCCTCTGAGCCCGGGAGGATTATCAAACAGGTATGGTCTGTTTCGCTCAGGAGTTGAGATAAGAGGTATGCGAGACCAGAGCCGCTAACCCCGGTTACCTCCGCCAGAGCGACCTTATCTTGTATACCTCTCTTTAATAGCGATAGGTTATCTCTGTTGTGTGACATTGATTACCTTGATAACTCAGTACCTGAATAATCCCAAGACTCTTTTGCTTCTGAATTTTCCCTGATTAACAACCAAAAGTGGTACGTCAGTTGTCAATAGCCTGTTGCCCAAACGGAAATTCCTTTGAGCGATCATTAAAACGTTTTTTGCTAACAAATCTTGGCGAAGTGGAAGATAAGCGATGTCAACTGTTTGAGCCCTAAAGGCGAGTTTT
>JADFWK010000004.1 GCA_015223015.1 Pseudomonadota bacterium | reverse complement strand
GCCTTGCCATGGGGTATATCCGAGTATGATATGGCCGGTTACATTAAAGACAAAGGGGTGGAGGTTGTTATAGACAAGGAAACCGGACTCCCCATACCGGCTACTGCTGAAATCGTTGCATGCGGATTCTCTCCGTCTCCAGAGGAAGATAGCCGTCAGGAAGGCCCCTTTGGGGAGTGGCAAGGTTATTATGCCTCAGGAACCAGGAACGAACCTGTGGTCCACATCAAGACCCTTTACCACCGGAACGATCCAATTCTGTTCGGACAGCCCCCTGTCAAACCGCCAGTCAATACATGGTTCCCCATCCCCATTCATACGGCAACCTTTCTATGGAACCGCTTGGAAAAGGCGGGAATGATGGACATAAAGGGTGTGTACGTACATGGTCCGGGAAACCGGGTTATTGCTGTAATCTCCCTTAAGCAGAGATATTTAGGTCATGCCAAGCAGGTAGCCACTTTGGCAGGAGCATTTTTGCAAGGGGGGGCCTGTACCGGCAGGTACATCATTACGGTGGACGAAGATATTGATCCTTCAAACCTGGATGAAGTTCTCTGGGCCGTTTGCACACGCTGCGATCCGGAACATTACATTGATATTGTGCCAGGATTCTTGACGAGTCCACTTGATCCTATGATTGACCCTGACAAGCGGGCCAGAAAAGATTATACCACGGCCAAGGTGTTTATAAACGCCTGCAGGCCTTACCACTGGAAGGATAAATTTCCGCCAGTTAATGTGGCCGGTCCGGAACTGAGGGGGAAAGTGCTCAGTAAATGGGCGGAACTCTTCAAAGATGCGTAGGGTTACAGATGGAATTAGTGAATGGGTAAAACGGTTGCCATAGCAGGAACCCTTGATACTAAAGGTGAAGAAGTTCATTTATTGAGGTCCTTGATCCTGAAAAGGGGACACGGGGTTATAATTGCGGATACGGGTATCCTGGGGAATCCTTACCTTCAGGCAGATATAACCCGTGACGAGATAGCAGTTGCCGGCGGCTCGAATATTGGTACGCTGGGGAAAAAGGGCGATGAGGCATTTGCCCAACAGATTATGGCTGCCGGGTTAAAAAAGATCATTCATCCCCTTGTGGAATCAGGGCGTATTCAGGGTTTTTTGGCGATCGGGGGAGGACAGGGTTCAACCATCGTTGCACCGGCCCTTAAGTCCTTGCCTCTGGGCTTTCCCAAGCTACTCATCTCAACCAAGGTGACCCAGGCAGGGCTCCGGCCATACATTGGGACAAAAGACGTAATGATCATGCCCCCTGTATCAGACCTGGCTGGGATTAACCGCCTTACACGCCGAATCCTCACCAACGCGGCCGGCGCCATGTCAGGTATGGTGGAAATCGAGGTTCCCGAGGGTCGCAATAGACCCCTGGTGGTCATGAGTATGAACGGGACTGTAACAGACTGCGGTTTGGCAGTTAAGGGAATGCTCGAAGCCAAAGGGTACGCGGTTCTGGTGTTTCACACCATCGGTACCGGCGGTGAGGCCTTAGAGGAATATGTGAAATCCGAAAAAGTTATTGGGGTGATCGAACTTGCAGTGAATGAAATCACCAATGAATCAATGGGAGGCCTTGCTTCTGCCGGCCCTGACCGGCTTACAGCAGCAGGAATACGCGGAATTCCCCAAGTGATTGTTCCAGGAAGTGCTGACTTTATCAATTTTCTCGGACCTGAAACTGTCCCCACCAGATATAGGCGCAGAAACATATATAGCCATAATCCCCAAGCAACCTTGATCCGAACCAATTTACGTGACAATATCAGCCTTGGCAGGCTAATAGCAGATAAGCTGAATCTATCCAAGGGCCCTGTTGCTGTCCTCTGGCCCAGAAAAGGACTTTCCACCCTGGACCGCAGGGGAAAGCCATTTTGGAACCCGGAGGCTGATATGGCACTACTTAAAACCCTTAGAAGACAACTTTCCGACAGGATTCCTCTTATGGAGTCGGATCAATATGTCAATGACCCTGACTTCGCTCAAGCGGTATTTCAGGCATTTGAAAATATTCAAAAAAGCAAATGATAATACATTTGAATATCGGATAATGTCTTTTATTTACAAATAGTTACATCTATTCTTGTGCAATTCCATAATAAACTTATTCTAGTACCGGATACCAGGTACCACCTCGATTGAGGTATAAGAGTGAGATTCATTGCTTGCGCGTTTAATCACGGGAAGTTCAAACTAAACCTAATAGGAAACCAAACTGGGCAAAAATGTCGCAATCCCCGGGAAAATCATAAGCAGAACTGTGAGGATGATCAAGGCACCTAGGAAAGGAAATATCCCTCTAAAGATGATGTGAAGGGGAATGTCAGGAGCAATCCCTTTAATGACAAACACATTAACCCCTACCGGCGGCGTGATAACTCCCATCTCAGCTACCAGCACAATGATAACACCGAACCAGATCGGGTCAAAACCGAGTTTCATGACGACAGGGAAGAAGATTGGGATGGTAACTACAATCAGGGCCATAGAATCCATAAAAAAGCCGCCTATAAAATAGATAAAAATAATGACGCCCATAACGCCCATAGGGGACATGGGAAGCTGCCCTATCCAGTCAGCAAGTACAAAAGGTATTGTAGATATAGCCATGAAATGACCAAAGATTACAGCCCCTGTGATAATGAACAATACCATACAGGCTGTTCGCAGGCCATCCTTGCCGGCCTCAAAGAATTTTTTCCAGCTAAGTTGCCGTCGGCCCAAGCCAATGAGCAAGGCACCACCGGCTCCAATGGCTCCTGCCTGGGTGGGGCTGAACCAGCCCAAGAATAACCCTCCGATAGCTAAAAGAAATAGAATGACGGCCTCGATAATTCCCGTAGTCGCTCGAAGCTTCTCTCTCCAATTAGTTGGGGCTCCAGGTGGACCGAGGTCAGGATTGCGTAGGCAAAGCAGAACCACCGTTGCGGCATAAAACAGGCTAAGAAGTAGCCCAGGAAATACACCGGCGATGAAGAGTTTGCCTATGGATTCCTCGGTCAATATCCCATAGACAATAAGGATGGTACTTGGTGGGATAAGGATGCCAAGCGTGCCGGCGGCAGCAACTGTACCAGTGGCTAATGCATTATCGTAGTTATGCTTTTTCATCTCCGGAAGCGCTATTTTGCCCATTGTCGCTGCGGTAGCCGCGGTCGACCCGCATATGGCAGCAAAACCGGCACAGGCGAGCACGGTGGCCATGGTCAGGCCGCCACGTAGCTGTCCTACCCACGTATAGGTCGTGTCGAAAAGCCTTCGGCTGATTCCCGAAGCAAAGGCAAAGGTACCCATGAGGATAAACATGGGGATAACAGTCAGGGGGTAAGAGGAGAATTGCTCGAAGATATCTTGGGCCAGAAGGCTGAGGGCAGGCCCAGGGTCAGATAAATAAGCAAAACCAGCGACCCCCACAAAGGCCATGGCAAAAGCAACCGGCATTCTGAGGAGGAAGAGCAATAGGAGAAGACCAATACCAGCAATACCTGTAACAACCGGGCTCATCTTTTTGCCATCCTGACTATCGCGTTCAGAAACTCCAGTAAAAACACCAAGCAGACAGGGATACTGGCAAGGGCAATACTGTAAGCGAAAGGAGCAAGGGGTATACGAGCCGTTGCGCTCTCCTCCCCTCCGGTTTGAAGTAAATATCCGTATACGCAAAGGCGCCAAATAATCACAATGAAGAGGGCCAATCCAAGTAGGTGTATGATGATGTCGATAAGGGCCCGGACACGCCTTGGCAGCATAACGACAAAAAATTCTACGCTAATATGTCTCCCGAGAATGAGTGCGGAGGCGGCAGCGAAAGAGATTGCCACTACCTGGGATAGCATGACGATGTCAATGACCCCGAAAACGGGCAGAAGAAAGAGTTTGGCACCAATCACATCAATGCAGGTGATAAACATCATAACTAAAAACCCTGCGAGTCCAATCCATTCAAACCAGTCACTTAGCCGGCGATTGAATTTTTCAAATTTTTCTAATGCAGACATAGTTAGTTGGTTTCATCCTTGCCTAACTCTCCCTTCCAGGAAAGAGCAGGGCAAGGGAGCAGGACAAAGTTATTGTCATTTTTTAAAAATATTGTCTAAGGTCTCATCTCGGCGGGCCCGGTTGGACATTTGATGCGAAGTTCAATCTGCTTAGCTGTCCAGTATTCAATTCGCTCTCGGAGAAATCCAATCCAGCCTTTGACTTCAGCCTCTGAATACCCTTTGCCAACCATATCCTTTACATAGTTTTTTACTACAGGTGCAGCAGCTTCCTTCCAGCGAGCTACCTCTTGCGGGGATAACTCGATGATTTCCACACCTTTTTTTTCTGCAAACTCCTTGCCTTCAGCGTCTATCAAGTTCCACATTAAGGCAAATCTCTCCTTGAATTCCCCGCAAAGGCGATCGAAGATTTCTTTAAGGTCCGGAGATAGCTTATTGTAGCTGTTTTTATTCATGGCAACATAAAAAGTGTAAAGATTGCCAACCTGCCAGCTTGCAGTGACATGTTTCGCAACCTCGGCAAACCGGAAGCTTTTAAGGGTTTCAAACGGTGTATTCACGCCGTCAATCACACCTTTAGCCATTGCGTCGTATACTTCCATCATCGGTGTCGGCGCTGGGGTTGCACCCAGTGCAGCAACGGTATT
>JADFWK010000226.1 GCA_015223015.1 Pseudomonadota bacterium | reverse complement strand
TCATGGATGAAATAACGAGCAAGATGGTTAATGAAGTTGGTCGATTAGAATAGGTAGGGGAGGAGATAACTATGTTACGAGGACTGTGGTCCGCAGCAACCGGAATGGCTGCCCAGCAAATGACGATAGATGTCATTGCCAATAATTTGGCCAATGTGGGTACCGTGGGTTTCAAAAAGAGCAGGTCCGAATTTCAGGACCTCATGTATCAGACCATAAAGCAGGCTGGATCAGAAACAGCGGATGGCACTCAAATTCCCACTGGCATCCATATTGGTATGGGAACCATGCCTGTTGGCGTTCAGAAGATGTTTATGCAGGGAGATTTTAAGGAAACAAAAAATGAACTAGATCTGGCAATTGAGGGGAAGGGGTTCTTTAAGGTGCTAAGCAGTGATGAGGAGCTCTATACAAGGGCAGGAAATTTCAAGCTGGATAGCGATGGAAACATCGTTACGTCAAATGGCGACAGATTGCAACCGGATATGACAATCCCGTCAGATGCGGTCTCTATTGGCATTGACAAAACCGGAACCGTGACCGTGCTTGACCATGAAGGGACTGGAACCTCCCTGGGAGTTATTGAAGTATACACCTTTCCTAACTCGGCTGGGCTCTTTAGTGTGGGACACAATCTGTATAGGTCTACCGATGCATCAGGTGAGGGCATCTCTGGCACAGCAGGTTCAGATGGTGTAGGAACAATTGCCCAGGGATTTGTCGAGATGTCTAATGTAGACGTGGTCGAAGAGATGGTTGCCATGATCATGGCACAGAGGGCCTATGAGACAAATAGCAAGGCCATACAAACAGCAGATGCCATGTTGCAGATAGCCAATAATATCAAGAGGTAATACCATGAGGAAGGCCGTACCGATCATGATTCTTTTGACATGTCTATTTGGTGTTTGTTTATCGGTTGGGGCAACGGGAGTTGATGAAAACAAAACCAGAGCAATAGCCAGCCGAGGGTATCAATCGATTCCAGAGGCCACATTCCGTGAAATCTTTGTGGAATATCTCTGCGACCAGCTGGGAAAAGATAAATCTGACATAATGGTATCCAGGTTCAAGGTTATTGGCAATAGGCCTCTTCTTCAAGGAGAGATACGTTTTCAGGTGTTTCAAAAGGATAAAAGAAGACTTGCAGGATTTGTAAGATTAGTCGCTCTTTGCAGTGTAAACGGCGCAGTAAAAAGCCAGGTTAAGCTCTCCGGTCGGGTTGACATCTTTGAATCTGTGGTTTGCACTGGTAGAAATCTCAAAAAGGGTGAGATTATAGAAAAAGATGACCTTTATGTAGCAAGAAAAAATATCGCTCACCGATCTCCGGACATTGTGACCGATATGACCAAGGCATTAGGACTCATGACAAAACATAACATAAGGGAAGACACCTGTCTTAAAGAATGGATGCTGGAAAGATCTCCCATTCTAAAAAAAGGGGATATGGTAACTATCGTGGCAGAATCAGATGATCTAAAGGTCACGGTTCCTGGTAGGGTTTTGGAGAAAGGCTACCTGGGTGAACTCATAGAGATTCAAAACGTCATGAGCAGAAAAAAAATATACGCAAGGGTAGTTAATGGTTCAATGGTAATAGTAGATTTCTAGAGGAGAAAAACGGTGACCAAAAGCTTTTGTGTTTTATGCATACTCCTTATTTTTTTTACTGGATGTGCTGTATTTCGCACAAATACATCTCACGTACCTGAGATCAAAAGTATACAGGAGCCCCAATTTCCGGAATATACACCTCCTGTGATAGAGGAGGGATCACTATGGTCAGATGCAAGGGGTGTTACGCTTTATCCGGACACGAAGGCAAGAAGGGTGGGAGATGTTGTCACGGTAAGGATTGTAGAGGATCCAGAGGCAGAACTGAATGCCAACACCAAAACGAGTAGATCATCCAGCATAGCCGCACAACTCAAGTTTTTGGGCTACATGCAGGCCCTCGCCGACAAAAACTCTAGGCTTGCCCAGAATCCTGGCGAGGACGACCTTATAAAAGCAGGGCTTGGAATGAGCTTTGATGGCAAGGGTTCAAGTGACAGGGATGGCCACGTAAAGGCATATGTCTCTGCTATGGTCGTCAAGGTACTCCCGAATGAAAATCTTTTCATTCAGGGGAAGAGAGAGATCAAGGTAAACAATGAAACACAGTACATAGCCCTCTCGGGCATAATAAGGCCAGAGGACGTATCCCCACACAATGAGATTGCCTCTACCTATGTGGCCAATGCCAAGATAACGTATTCAGGCATTGGTCCCTTGGCCGACAAACAGAGACCAGGGTGGTTAGGAAGGATAGTTGATTATGTATGGCCGTTTTAGGTTTTTATTCCTTATTGTCGTTATCTTTAGCATCTTTTTCACCTCTGCGGTTTTCGGAGCAAGGATAAAGGATATTGCCTCCATTAAAGGCGTCAGGCCAAACCAGCTTTTTGGTTATGGTCTGGTGGTTGGCCTCGATGGCAGTGGTGATAAGGCGGGAACAGATTTTACCATTCAGAGCCTTGTGAATATGCTGGAAAAGATGGGGATCTATGTAAGTGCCCAAGATGTGAAGGTCAAAAATGTTGCCGCAGTAATGGTTAGTGCTACATTACATCCATTTGCCAGGATAGGGAAAAAAATTGACGTGATAGTATCCTCTATCGGTGACGCCAAAACTCTCCAAGGAGGGACCCTTCTTCTAACCCATCTCAAGGGAGTCGATGGCAAAATCTATGCTCTTGCCCAGGGACCCATATCTGTTGGTGGTTTTAGGATAGGCGGGGCCGCTGGAGGAGGAGTCGGAAAAAATCATCCTACGGTAGGTAGAATAAGTGGGGGAGCAACAGTAGAAAGGGAGATTCCTTTATCGCTTAAAGATAGAACGGAATTGACCATTCTTTTAAACAATCCGGATTTTATTACAGCCATCAGGGTTGCCAATTCAATTAACTCAGAAATGGGAGAGAATATTGCCAAACCACTAGATTCGGGCACCATAACCATAAAGATTCCTGACTCCTTTCAAGACAGTGTCGTTCTCATGCTTGCTAGAGTTGAGGATCTTGAGGTAATACCCGATTCGTTGGCAAAGGTTATTGTCAATGAGAGAACAGGCACCATCGTCATTGGAGAAAATGTCAGGGTCTTAACAGTTGCTGTTGCCCATGGAAACCTGAGCATTCAGATAAAGGAGACCAAAGAGGTTTCGCAGCCAAGTCCCTTTGCACCTCGACCACCCAGGGAGGGGGCAGCGCCTACCCAGATGGAAGGAGGGGTTGTCGTGGCACCTGGAGGGTCCACTGTCGTCACCCCGGAGACCGATGTATCAGTTGTAGAGGAGAAAAACCGGCTCCTTTTGGTTCCAAAGGGAAGGACGATTGGTGATTTAGTGAGGGCATTGAATGCTATGGGCGTTACTCCCAGGGATCTGATTACTATCCTGCAAGTCATGAAGGTAGCAGGTGCCCTCCAGGGGGAACTGGAAATCATATAGAGGATCAGAATATGGTAAATGGGGTTGTACTGGATCAAGGCGGGGCAGGATTGCATAAAGATGTGCGTGAGGCGAGGCTTAAGAGTGCTTGCTTGGAATTTGAGTCTCTTTTTATATCCCATATGCTGAAAGCAATGAGAAAAACCGTTAGTGAAGGGGGGCTCATTCGAGAAAGTAATGAGGGTAAGATCTTCAAATCGATGTTTGATGAAAAGCTTGCCCTGGAGATTGCACAGAGTGGGGGTATTGGGCTCGGAGAGATGCTTTTTGAACAAATCAAAGAATAAAGTATTTTGGGGACCCCACTGCTCCCAGCCAATATTGATGGGTTCACAAAACACTTTTTACGAGTTTGCCGGTATTGATGATCTCGTAAAAAGTGAAAAATCCAGTCACTCCCGCGAAAGCGGGAGTCCATAATAAGTTGAAATAACTGGATTCCCGCTTTCGGAGGAATGACAATTAAGAGGCATATTGGATTTTTTACGAGACTATCAATATTCGGTCAGAAACAACGGGTTCTTGCCGGAATTTATGAAAATTTGATCAAAAATAGTTATTTAGTTGAGGGCACAATCTTCCGATAAATAGAAGAGGGGGTTTATCCATGGACGATCAC
>JADFWK010000225.1 GCA_015223015.1 Pseudomonadota bacterium | reverse complement strand
GGACTGTGCGGGAATATAGTAAAAAGGCCTCACCAGCAGTGGGAAGGATATAAAAAAATTTTAAATACTTAAATTTGTCTCTAGGGAGGAATTTAACTATGGGAAAAGAAACACTCAGAAATGAACTCTTAAAGGACCTGAGCGATGCGGTGGTGGACATGGACGAGGACAAAACGGGAGAACTCGCACAGAAGGTTCTGGATGAAGGGCTGAATGCCTATGACGCTGTCATGAATGGTCTGGCTGCAGGAATGGAGATCGTGGGGGATCTCTACGATAAACACGAATACTTTGTGCCCGAGCTCCTCTTGTGTGCCGATGCCCTCTATGCCGGTCTGGATATCTTAAAGCCCCACATCAAACCGGAGGATATAGGTGAGAGTGCCAAGGGTCAGGTAGTCATTGGAACGGTTCAGGGTGATGTCCATGATATCGGTAAGAACATTATCAAGATGATGTTCGAGGTTGGGGGTTTTACCGTGCATGATCTGGGCCGTGATGTACCGCTGGAGAAATTCGTGGAGGAGCAGATGCGAACCGACTCCGACATAGTTGCCCTTTCAGCCATGATGACCACCACGATGATGGGCATGAAGAAGGTCGTCGAGATGATCAAGGCGAAAAACCCTGATGTGGCCATCATGTTGGGTGGGGCACCGGTGACCAAGGATGTGAGTGAACTATTTGGAGCAGATGGCTATGCCGATTCAGCGGGAAACGCCGTTCAAGAGGCTATTAAGATGATTAGCCGATTGCGGGAGATGCAGAAGTAATATCGACTATTGACGATTGATTATTGCCTATTGAAGTTCAAAGATCGTAAATCAAAAATTATCTATTTTAGATCATAAAAGGAGTTTGCTTAATG
This sequence comes from Pseudomonadota bacterium, assembly GCA_015223015.1. Lineage (GTDB taxonomy): Bacteria > Desulfobacterota > DSM-4660 > Desulfatiglandales > B25-G16 > JADFWK01. The sequence goes on along the minus strand of JADFWK010000225.1, from coordinate 2,381 downwards.
GATGAAGTTGAAAAATCCAAAATTATCTTTCAGCCCTCTGGCCGGAGAGGGGAAGTGGAGAAAGGTTTGACCATTATCGAGGCCTCAAGGCAATTGGGAGTAGATATTGAGAGCCTGTGTGGCGAAAAGCGGGTGTGTGGCAAGTGTATGATACGCATCGAAGAGGGATTTTTTGAAAAATATGGCATCCAATCAAGCAAAGATCATGCAGGTGAGTGGCTTATAGAGGAAGAGAAGTTCATCAATGCCAAGCAACGCAAGGCTGGTTACCGTCTGGGTTGCTGTGCCAAGGTCGAAGGGGACCTGCTCATTTTCGTTCCCGAGGAATCCCGGGCTGGCAAACAGGTGGTGAGCAAGGCGGCCCGGGATATCCATATTGAATGGAATCCTGCGGTCAAATATTACTATGTTGAGGTGGCTGAGCCAACGTTTGAGAAGCCCACTGCCGATCTGGAACGAATCCTGGATGAGGTGAATCGGCACTATGGACTCGAGAACCTGGATATTGATTATATTGCACTAAGGAGGCTGCCGAGCCAGCTCAGAGCGGGAGGATGGAAGGTAACCGTGGCGGTCTGGATGGACAGGGAGGTCATCCAAGTTTTGCCAGGTAAGAGAGAGGACTATTATGGCTTAGCTATTGATGTAGGAACGACTACGGTGGCCGCCTATTTTTGCAATCTGGCCACCATGGAGGTCCTTGATACCGTCTCAATGATGAACCCCCAGTGTAAGTATGGCGAGGATGTGATGAGTCGCATCACGTATCACATGATGCACCAGGATGGACTTCAAAAAATGAGTGACGATATCATCGAGGGCCTGAATAGCTTAGTAAAACAAGCATGCGAGGGCACCCATCCGCCCAAAGAGAATAAGAAAAGAGGGGGGAGTGATAAAACGGCAACCGCGGAGAAAGAAGAAGACAACCACTATCTCCGCCTCAATCCCAGTGATATCCTTGACATGACCATTGTCGGTAACACAGCGATGCACCACATCCTTCTCAAGCTCAACCCAGAGCATATGGGGCTCGCGCCTTTTCCTCCAGTGGTTCACAAGGCCCTTGACATCAAGGCGCGGGACCTCGGAATTCAGATAAACGAATCGGCCTATGTACATATTTTACCGATTGAGGCCGGATTTGTGGGAGCTGATAATGTAGGAGTGCTCATTGCGGAGGAGCCTTACAAGAAAGACGAAATTCAGCTGATTATCGACATCGGCACTAACGGCGAACTGGTACTGGGGAACAAGGAGAAGCTGATCTCCTCTTCCTGTGCCACCGGCCCTGCATTGGAGGGCGCTCAGCTGGCCTTTGGCATGCGAGCAGCGCCGGGGGCCATCGAGCGGATCACTATCGACCCCGGCACCCGCGAGGTGGACTATAAGGTAATCGGGCGAGATTCCTGGAGAAGTTACTCAAAGCCCGAGGAGATGCAGGCAAAGGGGATCTGTGGTTCGGGTATTTTGGATGTGCTGGGCGAACTGTATCGTTCAGGGGTGGTTCTCAAAAGCGGGAGATTTAGTCCAAAACAGAAGTCCGACCGCTTTCGAAAGAACTCCGACAATAATCAGCCCGAATTTGTCATTGCCTGGAAAGAAGAGACCAGCATTGGAAAAGATGTCGTGATTACCCAGAAGGACGTACGTCAGATCCAACTGGCCAAGGGTGCCCTCTACTGCGGGTGTAAGCTGATGATGAGGCGAATAGGTATAGATAAGGTGGACAAGGTAAAGATAGCAGGCGCTTTTGGCACCCATGTTGATCGAGAAAAGGCCCTTATCATGGGACTTTTTCCTGACTGCGAAATCGACAAGATCATCTCTATAGGTAATGCCGCCGGCGATGGAGCTCGAGCCGCACTGCTCAACCGAAAAAAGAGAGAAGAGGCCAACTGGGTTTCACGGAATGTAGAATACATCGAGTTGACCGTGGAGAAGGACTTTCAACAGCAGTTCATTGAGGCCATGCAGATCCCCCACATGAAGGATGAATTCCCCCACCTCAAGGGGATAGTTCCAGACGAGATCCTAGAGCAAAAATAAAAAATTCACTTACTGGTATCTCCCAAATTTCCTTGCAGCATCCATAAACCACTGGATTTTTTCAGGTGGAGCAATTCCTGGAACTTCACATCCAGAGGCAAGGACAAATCCACTATTGGGAGCAGCTATATCAATACAGTTTCGGATTGCTTTTTCCATATCATCCTTGCTGCCTAAAAAAAATAGATTTGTACTTACATTACCAATAACAACCGCCTTTCCCCGTGCGGCTTCAACTGCCTTGGCCAGATTTGTGGGTTCATCAACACTTATTGCCGCTGCACCTGTTTCTACCATCTCTTCCAGGATGGGATCTGCATACCCTCAGATAT
>JADFWK010000224.1 GCA_015223015.1 Pseudomonadota bacterium | reverse complement strand
GTATCATCTTCTGCGTGTACAGTGCAGGGGTTCGTGCCATACCACGATATGGGGAATACGATGGTTTTATTACAGGTCTGCTCATTGGGCTAAGTGCCTATCTGATTACCATGCTGACGGGACACCCTCTTCTTTTACCTAATCAGCAATTTCTTTTCTGGTTTGTAATCGCAACGATGACAAAAAAGGAGATAGAAGATCAGGTTTTCGTTCCTTAGTATATTCGCACGGCATTCTAAGTCTTTGCTCGCTTTATTAGCATTGCTAATTGTGGGTGGTCATATACACAATTGTTGCAACTTTGACGCTCGGCCGGAAGGATATGAGTATGGCCTTTATGCCTCAGAAAAGGTGAACGGTAAAAAAATACGCTGGACCTCGCGATGGTCTTGCGTGCGCGTCAGGGCTGAAACAGATTTGATGGGAATCAACATTTTTGCTGCTCCCCATAATATTGGCGAGGATGGGCTTTTTTTGGAATTGTCGATAAACGATGTATTGCTGGATCGCGTCCATTTTTTAGAAAGCGGCTGGAAACCTCTGCACTATTATGTTTCTTCTTTTAAGGGGAAGGAGATAACATTAAAAACGAAAGTCAGTCAGACATTCAATCCGTACCGTCTGGGTTTAAGTCGAGATATCAGAAAAAACCGAGAGCAGGGGGTTGCCGTCAGTCCGGTGACCTTTTTGAGGATTATGCCGTTGGATGGCGTCGGGTTTTATGATTGGGAATCATGTGAACGGGAAAAAAGAAAGATCATGGTCAAAAAAGGGAGTGGCGCACATTGATCGACCGGGTTACCTATAATACGGCAGTCCAGTTCATGGGCAAGGCAATCGTCGGCCTATCCGGGCTCGTCCTTCTCTCTTTGCTGACACGAAACCTTGGCGAAAGCGGCTATGGGGCCTATGCTACTGTTTTCACGTGGCTAATTATGCTCAAGGTCTTTGCAGATCTTGGCCTCTACATGACCGGAGTGAGAGAGCTTTCCAGGACATCGGCCGATCAGACCGAAATCGCCGGCAATCTGCTGCTATTAAAGCTGATCAGCGGTCTTCTTGTTATTATCATTTCCGTAATTGTGATAGTGTTTATGCCATATGATCAGACGGTCAAAGCCGGGATCCTGATCGGTCTGTTATCGCTCCTTGCTCTGACTGTCGCTGATGCCTTCAAAACCATATTCCAGGCCCGGTTTAAGATGCATTTTGCGGTCATTGGAGAAACCGCAGGAGTCCTTTTGACCCTTATTCTGTCTTTTGCGGCGCTACGGATGGGATGGGGCCTATCTGCTGTGATAACTGCTGCTGCAGCGGGCAGTGTGCTGAATCTTTTATTGTACATCCGGTTTTCGCGGAGATTCGTTCGGGTGCGCTTGCGGTTTGACCGGCGTGTTGCCCGGTCTCTGTTCCACGGGGCCCTGCCCCTGGGATTGTCAGGCATTATGGCAGTAATCTACTTCCGTGTTGACTTGCTCATGCTGTCATGGATGAAGCCGCTGGACGATGTCGGTATTTACGGCGCCGCCTACCAGGTGGTGGAAATATCAGCAGTTGTGCCCGCACTCTTTTTGGGAACGATCTTTCCACTCTTTACCAGGGCGATCGAAGCCTGTGATAATACCCTTACCCAGCTTTATGACCGGGCATTCAGCTTCATAACCAGCCTTGCCGTACCCATGCTGTTCGGGGGGTTGATATTGGCAGATTCTCTCATGATCCTGATAACGGGGCAGGATTTCGGGATTGAACGGATACTTGACGTGCCGTTGCTTGGGATGGTAGATGTGGATGCGATTGGGACAACTTTTCGGATTCTGCTGGTTGCGATGATGCTGATGTTCTGGGGGCAGCTCAACGGGCACCTCATGATAGCCGGAAATATGCAGAAAAAGCTGCTCAAGATCTATTTTGTGCTTGTGCCCGCAAATATTCTGCTCAATTTAGTGCTGATCCCCCGATATTCCTATCTTGGCGCGGCGATGGCAACACTCATTACTGAAGTGGTTGCCCTGGCCTACACAACTGTGGTTGTTGCACAGGGATTAGGCCAGCTTCCGAGGGCCAAGAGGCTGATACAGGCGGTGGTTGCATCGATTCCCATGGCTGTGCTCGTGTGGTGGCTGGACCTGCATGTAGTTGTGTTGATCGTGTTTGGCGCGGCCTGCTATTTTCTGGTCCTGCGTCTTGTTGGAGGGACCGTTGGAATGCCCAGGCACGGGGCATGAAACCGGGAATGATGATATATGGATGATCTTATTGGGACATACGAGTTTTCATCAGCACCTGGAGTTGTTCAGGAGCGGCAGCGCAAGTACGTCAAGTGGTTTAAACCGGGCTGGAAGGTGCTGGACGTCGGGTCGGGCCGCGGGTTATTTCTTGAACTGTTGAGGCAGGCAGGTATTGACGGCGAAGGAGTTGATAGCGACGCTCAGGCCATCAGACAGGCTTCAGGAAAAGGCCTTGTCTGTTTTCACGGAGATGTCAAGGCCTTTATGCGGGATAAGCGAGAGATATATGATGGGATATTCTGTTCGAATTTCCTTGAGCATTTTACGGCCGAAGAGGTATTCAACCTGTTAAGGCTGTTCGACCGTGTAACCAGGCCGGGTGGTGTAATAATCCTGATCGGTCCCAATCCCCGTAGCTATCAGATGCTGACCGAAACCTTCTGGTTGGACCCGACGCACGTTAGGTTCTATCCCAATCTTTTTCTTGCACGTGCCTTGGAGCACCTGGGCTTTGAGATCATTGAGTCCGGTGACGACCCGGAAACGAGAATCCGGCCCCGGACGATATCGCAAAGGCTTGTGCTGCTGGCTATTCGATGCATGCTGCCACCGATCTTGCTTGAAGGTGCTGAGATCTATCTGATTGCGAGGAAACCCTGATGGAGAAGGTTCACCTTGTATGACAAAAAAAGGATAATCCTCTATGCCCTCAATGCACTGGCAAGAGAGTGATTGCAAATCCTTGTGACCCCTAAGATACAGATGGGCATTGAATATTCTAACCAAAGTATCGTCCTCCACGATTATTTCGAATCAGCCGAAGGGGGTGGACGTCTCTGTCTGGTTCTGGCTCGCGAGATTTTGACAGACCTTGGCTATGGGTTCAAGGTTCAAAATCATCCTTATTTCAAAAATTCTGCATTTGCGGGAAAAGAATACGACCTTCGATCCTATACTCGGCTTCCCATCTGGAGGCAGTATAAACTTGCCAGGGCTTTTCAAAAAAAGACCCTTTTTCTAAAAGACTATGACACTGTTATCTACAGCGGCTTTTATAGCCCATTAGCCATCCGGAATCATGGGCAGGGACAGAACATTTACTACTGCCACACCCCTCCCCGCTTTATCTATGATCAAAGAGATTTTTATCTTTCCCTGATCCCATTCTGGCAGCGGCCAATTCTCTTGGGCCTGATCCGATATCTCAGGCCTTTTTACGAGGATGCGGTCAGCAGAATGGACACCATCATCACCAATTCTGAAAATGTCCAGTCCAGGATCCAAAAATACCTGGGCATTGATTCCCGCATCATTTTTCCACCCTGTGAGACGGAAAAATTCAAATGGCTGGGCCAGGAAGATTTTTATTTATCCACAGCCAGGCTTGATCCCCTAAAAAGGGTGGACATAGTGGTCAAGGCTTTTTTGGATATGCCGGAGAAAAAACTAAAGGTGGTTTCGGGCGGGCCGGATATGCCAAAGATCAAGAAACTGGCACAGGGCGCAGAAAATGTTCAGGTGCTGGGCTGGGTGGATGAAAGGATACTTGTTGACCTTGTGGGCAGGTGCGTCGCCACTATCTACATTCCCAGGGATGAAGACTTTGGTATGGCGCCGATAGAGTCAATGGCTGCAGGAAAGCCTGTAATTGGCGTGGCAGAAGGTGGGTTGCTTGAGACTGTGGTGGATGGCGAAACCGGAATACTCATCAAGGCGGACCCATCTCCTGAGGATGTGATAAAGGCTGTGCAGGAAATGACGGCAAAGCGAGCCAAAGACATGCGCAGGGTTTGTGAAAAGAGGGCATTGAGATTTCGGACTGAGGTATTTGTGGAAAAAATGAACAAAATAATGGTATCTTTCAATTGTC
>JADFWK010000223.1 GCA_015223015.1 Pseudomonadota bacterium | reverse complement strand
CGCCGTAGCTCATAGAGCGAAGGCGGGTTGGCTTCGGCGCAATTCCGCTTGATACCCTGCAGTTTACTGCAGGGAGCTTCATTTTTTTTAGTTCTGGAGCCATTTGAGATAGGCATCAATAAACATGTCAATATCCCCATTCATGACCCTTTCAATATCCCCAACTTCAAGGTTCATCCGGTGATCTTTTACGAGTTGGTAAGGGTTAAATACGTATGATCTTATTTGGTTTCCCCATGCTATGTCTTTCTGGGATTGATGTCTGAGCTGTTTTTCCTTATTTTGCTTCTCCTTTTCCAGCCCATATAACCGTGCTTTGAGAATCTTGAGTGCCAGTTCCTTGTTTCTGTGCTGAGATTTTTCATTCTGGCACTGAACAACTATACCGGTAGGTAGGTGGGTAATCCTTACAGCGGAGCTGGTCTTGTTAACGTGCTGTCCGCCTGGACCGCTCGCCCTGAAGGTTTCAACCCTGATATCCTTTTCATTTATCCCAATGGCGATGTCATCTTCGATTTCTGGCAAGACAGAGACTGATGCAAAGGAGGTATGTCTTCGCGCATTGGCATCAAAGGGGGAGATCCGTACCATCCGGTGAATGCCATCTTCAGATTTCAGGTAACCATATGCATAAGGACCACTCACCGTAAGGGTAACGTTTTTTATGCCTGCCTCGTCTCCAGGTAACTGGTCAACAACTTGGATCTTCATCTTTCTCGACTCAGTCCACTTGAGATAAAGCCTCAAGAGCATTTCCACCCAGTCTTGGGCCTCTGTTCCTCCTGCACCTGCATTGATGGCTACGATTGCATTTCTTTTGTCATCTTTATCTCCGAGCAGTGTCTGAAGTTCGTAACGCTCTATCTCTCTTTTTAGTTCTAGAAGGTCTTTCCCTAAATCGACCAACGAATCGTGGTCATTTTCTTCCTGGGCTACCTTGGTTAGGATGTCGAGCTCTTCTAACTCGTTTTTGTATCGGTGCCACTGATCTATTTGATTACTCAGAAAGCCTCTTTCCTGGCTCAGCTCCGTTGCCTCACGGTGGCTATTTTGCCAGAAATCCGTCTTAGATAAGATTTTTTCAATTTTATTTAGCCTTTCTTCACCCTTGGCGAGGTCAAAGATGCTCCCATAGATCATCGAGTTTCCTATTCAAGAAATGTGTTGTTTCTGTTATGTCTGTCTCAAACATGGGTTTATCTCCTCTTTTTTCCTAATCTCCAGAAAAGTCTAAGAATCGTTATTGCACATAGTAGTATAGCAAAAACATTGCCAAATTGTGAATAAAATGTTTTGGTCTGATTCAAATTTAGTTCTTTCTGTAACACCTCTGTGGCAAATAGTTCACTCTCAATTACAATCTTACCACTTGCAAGAATAATAGCACTGATACCGGTATTGGCGGCCCTTGCCATGGGCAAACCATTTTCTACACACCTTAGGACAGCCATGCTGAGATGTTGGTAGGGAGCGCTGGTGTGACCAAACCAGGCATCATTGGTAAGGTTTACCAAGAGCTGGGCCCCATGGGCAGCGTGATTTCGAGAGATATCGGGAAAGATCGCCTCAAAACAGATAATTACCCCAATTTGAAGGTCTGGAGTACCTACTAGTTTCGGACTCTGACCGGGTGAGAAGTCCCCAGCGGCCGGTACTAACCGACGGATAAAGGGAAGGTATCTTTTGAGCGGAACATATTCCCCGAAGGGGACGAGGTGAACCTTATCATAGTAATCAAACACCCTATCTTCAGATATTACATAGGCCCTGTTGTAGTACTGGATTCTGTTCTTATCCCTTATATATGCAGGGGAACCAAACAGGAGTTTTGAGCTGGTTTTTTCAGGGACCCTAAAGACTTGTTTTGAAAGGGGAGAGTTATCTTGAAAATAAAATGGAACAGCAGTTTCAGGCCAGATAATGAGATGTGGTCTAAAACCTCCAGATTCCACGGATAGATTGGTATAAAGAGCCACTGTCTTTTCTTGAAATTCGGGGTTCCATTTAACAGATTGATCAATATTTCCCTGGACAATTACTACCCTGATCCCCTTTCCATGTGAGCTCATTTCTGCTTTCACATTCACCCTATGAAAGCCGTAAACAAGGATAAATCCTACCAGAAAAGAGGTAAGTATTATCTCTAGGATGGCAGATTTCTTTTTTTTGGCACGAGCGCCGAGCACCGTGTTGAATAGTATCAGGTTTACCAGTACTATAACAAAGGATATGCCGTAGACTCCTGCAATATCCGATATTTGTATAAGCGGCAACCTCAAATATTGGGTGTACCCTAAGAGGCACCAGGGGAAACCGGTCATTACATGAGACCGTACATATTCCAGTGCAACCCAAACAACTGCTCCCCAAAAGCAAGATAATCGATCCTTTTTGAAACTGTTCCAGATTAGGGAAAACAGGGCGCTGTAGAGTGCTAAATAGAGACAAAGAAGGAGCAGGGCTCCGAGCGTCAAAATCGGATGGAGGTTTCCGTAGTAAGAAAGAACTACTACTATCCAGTAAATCAGTGTCAAATAGTGTGAAAGACCAGCGATAAGCCCGAGTTGAAACGCAGTTGCTGAGGATTTGTCTCTGAGGCTCAAAAGAAGAGGAATGAGAGATATCCATGCTATCCAGTCCAGGTTAATAGGCGGAAAACTGACGGTCAACATGAGCCCTGAAAGCACTGCGAGCCCTACATCTTTTAAGCTCATTCTGTTCATCTAACACACCTTTGGGGTTTAATCAAAGCCAGGGCCTCTGGGGGGGGGCGATTCTTTACTGAGAGCAGCTCATCCTTGGATTTTTTTATTACCTGTATGGAATCGGGTCCAGCAACAGGAGATGGTACTTCGATTGAAGGTACTGTCTGTTCCCAGGTCCTGAGGCCAATACCCCTAGACCCATTGCCACATTGTGTTTGCCCGTTAGACTACTACCTGACACTCTTTTAGTAAAACCTTTTTTGCTATTGTCTCTTGGAGGCGTGTATTAGTAAGGTTTCTTCTTTCATAAAGGGTGACCGGGGCACTAATCTAAACTATGTCAGGGCATAACCCTACAGCAACACTTTGGTTGAGATGTCATTCTGAGTGATCCCGCTAGGCGGGAGAGCGAAGAATCTACGATTTGCCGGCAGATACTAGATTCTTCGTCGCTT
>JADFWK010000222.1 GCA_015223015.1 Pseudomonadota bacterium | reverse complement strand
CTTTCTCATCATTCCACGGCCAAAAAGTTATTTGGATCGAGCCTTATCGCCGCATCAGATATCCCCTTGCGGTCGTGGTCTTTCAGGAGTTCTAAGAAGACCCCTGATGGGCTTGAAGATAACTGGATAATAAGACTGAAGAGATCATCCAGATTGTTACAGGGAAACGGAATCCCTCTCTCATTTGCCTCAGTAATGTGTAGGTGTGTAAGGGCTGAAAGCCATACCTCTACCTGAAATTCTTGACCTATCCTCCTCAATCCCTCAAACAGCTCCCTCCCAGTCTCAGCGAAATCAAGGCCGTCAATAATGAGGGTATCTGGTACAAAATCTATTTCCTTCACCAGATTGTTGAGGTTCCCCTGAAGCCTGGTAAGGTCAAAGCTCTCTTTTAGATAGGCCAGGATTATCCTATTCTTATCTATGAGAGCGCGAACCTCATGTTCATCCTCTATACCTAGGACCTTAACAAGATCGGAGAAGATAACATTGTAATAAGAGGTAACCTTTTCTGGATTATCTTTGAGGGAAATATGGACCAGTTTTTCCTCACGAAACAGCTTATCAAATGCAATGTTGATGAGGCATGAGGTTTTACCGAGCCCCGCCAGGGCCATGAGAACGGCTAGGTTGCCTTTACCCAATGTCTTATACGCAGACCTTTCCAGTATCTGCAAAGGGCTGACTTTTGAAAAATTTTTCATGCGGTCCCCCTCTTTGTTGTTTCTTTATACCTTAGCTTCAGTTCCTCTTCTATTGATTCAGGCACCTTCGCATATCGGGAAAACTCCATAGTGAATTCTCCCTTTCCCTGGGTCAAAGATCGCAAGGGCGTAGCATATCCAAACATCTCAGCCAGAGCAACCTCGGCCTCAACAGTGGAAAACACCCCGTCTTCAGCCGAGCTCATGATCAAGCCCCTCCGCTGATTAAGAGAAGACATGATATTTCCTTGAAACTCTGAGGGACATTCGACTGATACCCTCATAACGGGCTCCAGTATCACAGGTCGTGCTTTTACATAAGCCTGTCTAAACGCACCAACGGCAGCTTGTGCAAATGCCCTCTCCGAGGAATCAACCGCATGGTGTCGCCCATCATTGACCGTTATCTTCATACCAAGCACTGGGAAACCTATTAAACGGCCTTTTTTGAGACAACTCTGGAAACCCTTATCAACAGCGGGGATAAATTCAGTAGGGATGACACCCCCTTTCACCTGGTTAATAAACTCATACACACCTTGTTCTGAAGGCTCCATGAATCCCGCGACTCTCCCATACTGACCTGCCCCACCTGTCTGCTTCTTATGAATATAATCAAACTCCGCTCGCCGTGAGATAGCTTCCCTATAAGCAATCTGGGGGATCCCCGTGTCTACCTCTGCGCCGAATTCCCTCTTCATTCTTTCCACGTATATATCAAGGTGCAATTCTCCCATCCCGGAGATAATGGTTTGGCCAGATTCCTGATCTACCTGTGCCCGAAAGGTCGGATCTTCCCTGACAAATCGGCGAATGGCTTTGGCCATCTTGGTATTAGATGCATTGTCTTTTGGAGAGATGGACAGCGAGATCACCGGTTCGGGGACAAATATCGAGGTCATGGTATAGTTCAAGCGGCCATCGGTAAAGGTATCTCCTGAAAAGCAATCCACCCCGAAAAGAGCCACAATGTCACCTGCACCGGCCTCGGGGATATCCTCCATTTCATCGGCATGCATTCTTACCAGCCTTCCCGCCCTGATCCTCTTTCGTGTCCTGGTATTCACCAGGTCACGCCCCTTTTCAATAGAACCCTGGTAAATCCTGAGATACGTGAGCTGCCCATAGGGTGTTACCTCCAACTTGAATGCCAGACTCACCAGGGGGTCATTCGGAGCCGAGGAGAGCGCTATCTCCTTTTCTTGCTGATCCATATCCAGTGCTATATTCTCAACCTCTGCCGGCGACGGGAGGTAATCGGTGACTGCATCGAGCAGCGGTTGGACCCCGATGTTCTTGTACGCCGATCCGATAAAGACCGGGGTAAGCTGTCTCAAAAGAGTCCCTCTCCTTACGGCCTCGTAGATCAGTTCCTCACTCACCCTATCTTCGAAAACAGCCTCCATCAGCTCATCTGAAAACATGGCAGCGGCCTCCAGCAGTTCCTCTCTTCTGGCAACAGCCTCATCCTGGAGGTAAGCTGGCACCTCTCCGATCTTAACCTCCTCACCGAATAGTCCGCCAAAGGAAAAAGCCTTCATGGAAACCAGATCTATCATGCCGGAAAAGGTCTTCTCCAATCCTATGGGTATCTGCATGAGTACGGGATTATGATTCAATCTCTGGCGAAGCTGGTCTACAACCCTGTATGGATTGGCACCCTCTCGATCGCATTTATTAATAAAGGCAATCCTCGGTACCTTATACCTGTTCATCTGCCGGTCAACAGTAATGGACTGGGATTGCACTCCCCCTACCGCACACAGCACCATTATTGAGCCGTCGAGCACCCTGAGAGCGCGTTCCACTTCGATGGTGAAATCCACATGCCCCGGCGTGTCTATAACATTGATCTTGTGTCCCTTCCATTCACAGTAGGTAGCGGCAGAGGAGATGGTAATGCCTCGCTCTTTTTCCAGGTCCATGGAATCCATCTTCGCCCCAACCCCGTCTTTTCCCTTTACCTCATGGACTGCCAATATCCTTTTCGTATAGTAAAGTATTCGCTCAGTCAGGGTAGTCTTACCTGCATCAATATGTGCGCTGATTCCGATGTTTCTTGAGTATTGAATATCGTCAGCCATCAACAATAGCTCCTACTGGAAAAAGTCCCTGCAGTATTCACCGATACTGCGAGAGAGGCAGTCTTTTCGGAAAAAATCCCTTCTAAGCCTAATAAGTGGGTTTTGCAAGTGAAAACTAACTGAATTATAATAAAAAAAGGATATGTGATGAAATAATATTCCACGAGTCTACTGAAACCGTGAAGATTAGCAATACGTTGACCGTCAGGCTGCCATCGTTTATAGTTTGAGTTGCCACGAACCAACAGCTAGTTCTATCAAAGGCTGACTACAACTCCCTTGATGGATAAAAGGAGAAAGGGATATGGATGAGGTTGAGATAGAAAAAGGTTATGCCAATTTTCACCGGAAGCTCAACCGGATTCTCCGTCAAAAGGAGGTAAAAGCCTTCAAGGCTCATGTGGCAGCCCATCCAATGCAAGCACAGGCAGACTGTCCCATTGCCTCGGTCTCAGTGACGAATTGGCAGAGGTAGAGATGTATAAGGCAATAGTGGTTCGCTCTGCGCTCCGGGATCTTCACCCTGAGGTTGTGGACTGGCTTAAGAAAAGAGGTATCGACTTTCCCGCCACACAATCGAGGAACAGAGGAGGAGGACGGAGAAGCGCTTTCAGGAGGAAAAAAGGAGGGTAGCCTTGATCAACTTCCTGGTCCGCTTGTTTCTGTAAGCTCATGAACAAAGAATTCCTCAATGACTCCCTCAGCTTTTAACTTTTTTCCGAGGTGTAGCGCCTCGGCCCTGTCTTGGTGCCTCCCGATGTAGACCCTGTACCATTTACCCTTTCCCGGGATAGTGACCTTTTTCCACCAAACATTATCTAGTCCTGCCTTGATCAAGAGCTCGACCTTATTCCGCGCATTTGCAGGATTTTGAAATGATCCGATGTGAAGACTATAGTAGGTTCTTTTGAGGCTTGCAGTCGTGTCGCCAGGCATAGCTTCTTCAACCGAATCACCTGGGGTTTTGCTTTCCAGACTCAAGCGGGCGGGACCAACAGGTTCGGCAACAGTGCCAGGGCTTCCTGGTGGCTTCGCTTCACTGGCTAGCTCGAGGGAAGAGGGAACTGAACGGGTTTCTTGAAGCGGTTCAATCTTTACGGATGCTCGATTAACAATGTGTTCACCTTCTGAAATACGCTCACTGACCCTGTCTTCTTTCATCGGTTCCGAATGATACCCGAGCTTTGTTACGCGATAGACCAATTTTTTAAAGTCAGGAGAGCTCATCCACAGGCTGAAAAAAAGAACCACGCAAAAGAGTACAAGAATAATAGATCTTAGTGAAATTCTACTTAACTTCATTGGAAAACTCACCGGAAATAACGTCTTTTCACTGGACTAGTAGTACCAGATGTGACAAAAAACACCCGATGTTTATAGAGGAATCTTTATGCATTCGCAAAAAGTCGATTTTGCTCTATCCGTGAGCATTTTGCGCACACTTAAGATATTCAGCTAAAATGCTAAAACTCGGTATAATGCCCTCAGACAGTTAGCATTTCTTAACGCTGACCATCTCAAGTGCTTTTCTCCCAAAATGCTCAATCTCGTTCACAAAACACTCTTTGCGAGTTTGTCAATTTTAGTTGAAGAAACCTTGTGCGTCAAAGGAAAAAGCATTCCAAGCATGGTAACGTCAAAATCCAGGGTATGGG